>NZ_JAVRIF010000011.1:0-125192 GCF_031846185.1 Thalassotalea castellviae | reverse complement strand
GAAGCCCGTTACGAGAGTGACGGGCTTTTTGCTAAAACATTAATATTTAGTGAATTTTATCTCAGTTTAATTTCCTAACTAATAATGTTTTTTTGTCTGGTGACAATAGCGACGTAGTACCACCTGATCCCATTCCGAACTCAGAAGTGAAATGCGTTAGCGCCGATGGTAGTGTGGGAGTTCCCATGTGAGAGTAGGACATTACCAGACACCCTTTTTAAAGTATAAAAAGCCCTTGTCTTTCGACAAGGGCTTTTTTCGTTTACAGTATTCATTTTAAGATTAAGTGCTTATAAGTATGTCGTGGGAAAGTAAAATTTGTTGGGAGGTTGCTCAACAGCGTGCGAGTGTTATTCGATCTATTAGAGAGTTTTTTTATTCTCGTAATATCTTAGAAGTTGAAACGCCATTGCTGAGCCATGGCACAGTTACGGATGTTTATTTAGATAGTTTTTCCTGTCGGTACGACTTTGCTTCTAGATCTTCATCTAAAAATTTATTTTTACAAACTTCGCCCGAATTCGCTATGAAAAGGTTGCTCGCTTCTGGTTATCAATCAATTTATCAGATATGTAAGGCTTTTCGGCACGAAAGTCATGGTCGCTTTCATAACCCAGAATTTTCTATCTTAGAATGGTATCGAATCGATTTTGATCATTTTCAACTTATGGATGAATTAGCTGATTTACTCAGCCTTACATTAAAGTGTGGTGAAGCGGAAAGGATGACCTACCAACAGGTATTTCTAAAGTATTTAAAAGTTGATCCGCTAACCTGTACCAATGCATTACTTAAAGAGACTTTAAGTGATCATAAAGTGTTAGGAGATTGGATCGATACAGAGCAAGATAAAGACGTGTTATTACAAGTGTTGTTCTCAGAATGCATTGAAAACCAGTTAGGGAGCGATGTACCGTGCTTTATATATAATTATCCTGCCAGTCAATCTGCTTTAGCTAAACTATCTACAGATGATCCTAGAGTAGCAGAACGATTTGAATGTTATTATAAAGGCGTTGAGTTAGCGAATGGTTTTAATGAGTTAACTGATCCTCGTGAACAAATCAGTCGTTTCGAGACTGATAACGCAAAACGACATTCTCTCGGAAAAAAAGATAAACCTTTAGATCGTTTATTCCTTGCTGCTTTAGAAAATGGCTTACCAGCCTGTGCAGGAGTAGCAGTTGGTATAGATAGATTATTGATGTTAGCACTTGATAAACCAGATATCGCATCGACAATGACATTTAATATCACCAATGCATAATTGTTTTGTGATACTGTATCAAGTGTGATAATATATCAAAATTAGATTGATAGTAACTGAGCGGAATAACGTGTTAGATAGAATTGGCATCACAGCAACATCTTTATGTGCCTTGCACTGTATACTGCTGCCTGTAATTTTACCGGCATTGCCTTTACTCGGTATTGGATTTCTAGCCGATCATACTTGGGAGCATATCTTTTTAATCGTGACTGCCATTCTAGGTTCAATTGCTATGTTTTCTGGCTTTAAGCGTTATCATAAAAAATTATACCCGTTTTATTTGTTAATGCTTGGTGTCGTAGTGTATTGGCAAAAACACGATTTTTCAGAAGCGGTACAACCATTTTTTATAATGATAGGAGCAACACTTATAGTTGCTGCTCATATTATTAATATTAAATTATGTAATAGTTGTAAACAATGTAATGAACATGAATGTAGCAAATAGTTAATTTTTGCTACATATTCAAATCTTTAAGTTTTCGAGTCAAAGTATTTCTTCCCCAACCTAACTTTTTAGCTGCTTCTTGTTTATGCCCTTTCGTATTGGCTAACGCGCATTTTATGAGTATCTCTTCAAAAATGGGTAACGCATGATCGATTATCCCTTGATTTCCAGCATTTAATTGCTCATTTGCCCATTGTTGTAATAAACCTTGCCAATTATTTTGGCTATCAGTGATTGTTGGAGTAGTTTCAGAAAGTTCACTAGGTAAATCATTAATATGTATTTCTTTGCCACTTGCCATAACCGTTAAGAAACGACAAATGTTTTCAAGTTGTCTAACATTACCCGGCCATTCACAATTTAATAAATACTCTAAAGTTGATTTTTCTAATGTTTTTGGCTCAACACTCAATTCTTGAGCAGCTTGTACTAAAAAGTGATTCGCAAGTTGAGCAATATCTTCTTTTCTTTCTCTCAAGCTAGGGATATGTATTCTAATAACATTGAGTCTGTGAAATAAGTCTTCACGAAAATCACCATTATTAACTCTATCCTCTAGATTTTGGTGTGTTGCGGCAAGAATTCTCACATCAACTTTTATCGGTGAATGACCACCAACACGGTAAAATTGGCCGTCAGCTAAAACTCTTAAGAGTCTGGTTTGAATATCCAGCGGCATATCGCCAATTTCATCTAAAAATAAAGTGCCATTATGTGCTTGTTCAAAACGCCCGTGCCTTACGGTGTTTGCACCAGTAAATGCACCTTTTTCGTGTCCAAAGAGTTCAGACTCAATCAAATCCTTTGGTATAGCTGCCATATTTAAAGGGATAAAAGACTCTTTTGCTCGTGGACTATGTAAATGCAAAGCATGAGCAACGAGTTCTTTACCCGTACCGGATTCGCCATTGATTAACACACTAATGCTTGAGCGAGATAATCGGCCAATAGCTCTAAAGACCTCTTGCATGGCAGGGGCTTCGCCTATAATACCGACAGGTACCGAAGTAGTTTCTTGCGTTCGGGTTTTAGCTTTTAATTCTTGTGCATGGGTTAAGGCACGACGAGTTAGTGCTAGCGCTTCATCAATATCAAATGGTTTAGGTAAGTACTCAAATGCACCACCTTGGTATGCATTTACTGCGCTATCAAGATCAGAATGCGCGGTCATGATAATTACAGGTATATTAGGGAAACGATGATTAATATCGCTTAACAGCTCCATGCCATCGATATTGGGCATTCTTATATCAGAAATAATTATCTCTGGTTGCCCGTGGTCTAGTGCGGTTAGAAGGTTTTCAGCACTATCAAATGATGCCGCACTAATGCTTGCGTTTGACAATGCTTTTTCTAGCACCCAACGGATTGAACTGTCATCGTCTACAATCCATACTTGTTCTGTGATCATGATTTTGTCGCTTCCGTAATTGGTAATATGATTATAAATTCAGTATGGCCTGGTTGGCTGATACAAGATAATTTGCCACGATGTTGATTAATTAATGTTTGCGAAATAGATAAGCCTAAACCTGTACCATTCGCACGACCCGACACCATAGGGTAAAACAAAGTATTCTGAATTTTTTCTGGAATACCTGGTCCGTTATCAATAATGCTCAGCTGCATAGCAAGTTTTATTCGCTTACCGTTGATGGTTTTATTGCTGGTAGCCCGAGTTTTTAATGTGATTTTGCCATCTGGACCTAGTACTTGCAGCGCATTATTAACGATATTCAAGATTGCTTGTTGAAGTTTGTCAGGGTCAAAAGTAATGTCAGGGATAGAAGGGTCATAATCTTTGATTATGGTGACATTTTCAGGCTTATTAAAACTCGTTAGTTGCGCAACTTTTTCAAGTACCACATGAATATTTTGATCAGAAACATTTGGCAATTGATTAGGGCCTAATAATCGATCTACTAGATTTGTTAATCGGTCAGCTTGCTCAATGATCATTTGTGTATATTCTTGTTGCTCTGTTGCTAATTCTTTATTTAATAATTGAGCAGCACCGCGCAATCCACCTAATGGGTTTTTTATTTCATGCGCTAACCCTCTTATGAGATCTCTTGCTGATTCCCATTGGAGTTGTTGAAAAGCTTCGACACTAATTTGTTTTTGCTGATCGATTTGCTTGAATTCGAGAAGAATGTGTGGTGATTTATCAAAATCGACGGAAGATGCCGTGATTTCGACTGTAATTTTGCGCCGGTCAAAAAACTCCAAAATAACATCGCTATCACTAAACTCTTGTCCTGAGGTGAGTAATTGATTTAAGCGATTATCGTTAATCGGATTATTAAAGAATATAGACTTAAGCTGTTGATCCGCTAATTTATTAAAACTTTTAATTAAAAGCGCTTCAGCTGCGGGGTTAACATACTGAATACGTAATTCTTTATTTAGCACAATGACTGCCGTTACCATTTGATTAGGCAGGTTTTGCTGATAATAAAGCTTACTATGCTGATTATTGCTTTCTGAATTAACCATAAATTCTCAACGCACTGTTTTGGTGCGATTTTAATTAAGTGTAGTCCGTTAAAGTGCTCAATGCACCTTTTTAATGCTTAATTAGCTCGAATTACTGAGGCTCTATGCATATAAAAGGTTACTGGTTCAGAAGATGCAATTACCTTGCCTTTATCGTTAATTAAATCCATTTTTAATTGATGTTCTCCACGTTCAACATTTCGTAAGACAAACATTGAGTGGGTTTGTGGTTTTTCGTAGGGCTGGTTATCAAGTTTCAATTGTATTTTTAACCCTTGTTTAAAAATAGGTTTAATACGACCAGACACATATACAGAACCAGTGTTATCTCTGATTGTTGCATTGTTTGCTGGTTGAGATATTTCTACTTGATATTTTTCTTCGATGGTTTTGGGATTGATATCTAAAATGGAAGTGTCGATGGAGGAAGACATATTATTCGGTTCTTTAACGTCTACTTCTTCTGCGCCAGGTTTGGGGCTATCAGAATACACTAAAACACCGTCGGCATTGCGCCAAACGTAAATTTTAGTCGAAGTAGCTGATATTGGTAACGAAATCACAATTGTTAAAATCATGACAACGAATAATTTCAAATTAGTCAAATAAATCCCTTACTTAATCGATATACCCTTAATCTATCAAATTATATAATTTTCGCCACAAAAAAAGCTCACCAGAGTGAGCTTTTTAATCTTAATGACTTTTAAATGTAGATTAAACGCTATAATACATTGAAAATTCAACAGGGTGAGTTGATGTATTTAATAACTCACAATCTGCTCGTTTAAGCTCAATATATGCATCAATCATATCATCATCCATCACCCCACCAGCAGTTAAAAACTCGCGGTCTGCTTCTAATGCATCAAGAGCATCAGTTAATGAAGTAGCAACTTGTGGAATTGATAATGCTTCCTCAGCTGGAAGGTCATATAAATCTTTATCCATTGCATCACCAGGGTGAATTTTGTTTTTGATACCGTCAAGACCAGCCATTAACAAAGCAGAGAATGCTAAGTAAGGGTTTGCAGCTGGATCTGGGAAGCGTACTTCAATACGAGCAGCTTTTGGAGATGGTACTACTGGAATACGAATCGATGCAGAACGGTTAGCTGCTGAGTAAGCAAGCATAATTGGCGCTTCAAAGTGAGGCACTAAACGTTTGTATGAGTTAGTTGCTGGGTTAGTAAATGCGTTTAATGCTTTAGCGTGTTTAATAATACCGCCAATGTAATAAAGCGCCATTTCAGATAATCCGCCGTACTTATCACCAGAGAATAAGTTTACACCATCTTTTGCTAAAGATTGATGAACATGCATACCAGAACCGTTATCACCAACTAATGGCTTCGGCATGAAAGTCGCTGTTTTACCATAGGCGTGTGCAACGTTATGAACAACATACTTGTAAATTTGAACTTCATCAGCTTTTAATACCATCGTGTTAAAACGACATGCGATCTCATTTTGACCACAAGTGGCAACTTCATGGTGATGTGCTTCAACAACTAAGCCCATTTCTTCCATAACAGTACACATTGCAGAACGAATATCTTGTGAAGAATCTACTGGAGAAACAGGGAAGTAACCACCTTTAAGACCAGGACGATGGCCCATATTGCCTTCTTCATATTCAGTACCAGAATTCCAAACCGCTTCTTTATCATCAACTTTGAAGAAAGAACCACTGATATCCGTATGGAAACGGACGTCATCAAATAAGAAAAATTCAGGCTCTGGACCAATTAAAACTGTATCTGCAATGCCTGTTGAGCGTAAATATTCTTCTGCACGTTTCGCCACAGAACGAGGATCACGGCTATAACCTTGCATAGTATCTGGTTCGACGACATCACAACGAACATTTAATGTTACAGCATCTGTGAATGGGTCTAAAACTGCTGAAGCTGGATCAGGCATTAAAACCATGTCAGATTTGTTGATACCTTTCCAGCCTTGAATTGAAGAGCCGTCAAACATTTTACCATCTTCGAAGAAGTCTTCATCTACTTGGTGATGAGGAATCGAAACGTGTTGTTCTTTACCTTTCGAATCAGTAAAACGTAAATCAACGAATTTTACATCGTTTTCTTTGATTAAATCTAATACTGCTTGTGACATTGAGTGTCTCCAGTGAAGTTATCGTAAATAATTAAATGCAAGGCATTATGTTTATGTTTCGTTATAAGCGATTATCATGCCAAGCATTAAATGATTAAAAAACAACTGGTTAGCTATTTTAAGGTTAATGGTTAGCACCATATTGGTGCGGTCAATGTTCTTTATTGGTGCATGAAAGTGTTGTGGATCATATTGGGGTATTCTAGTTCATAGATTAAATAGGGGGCTAATATTTTAGTTGTCGCTATAGCGGCAATAATCCTGTATAATCCGCGCCCAATTATAGCCCTATGAGCAAAAGCCCGTGTTAGAGAAATTACGTAATGTAGCGATTATCGCCCACGTTGACCATGGTAAAACGACCTTGGTTGATAAACTATTAGATCAGTCAGGCACACTTGACGCAAGAAATGGTCTTGAAGAACGTGTCATGGATTCAAACGATATCGAAAAAGAACGTGGTATCACTATCCTTGCTAAAAATACTGCCATCAACTGGAACGATTATCGTGTAAATATCGTTGATACTCCTGGCCATGCTGATTTTGGTGGTGAAGTTGAGCGTGTGATGTCAATGGTTGACTCAGTGCTTCTTATTGTTGATGCGCAAGAAGGCCCAATGCCGCAAACACGCTTTGTCACGAAAAAAGCTTTTGCACAAGGGTTAAAGCCAATTGTCGTTATTAACAAAATTGATAAGCCTGGTGCTCGTCCTGAATGGGTAATGGACCAAGTTTTTGATTTGTTCGATAATTTAGGTGCTAGCGATGATCAATTAGATTTCCAAGTGGTATATGCTTCAGCAATAAATGGCTGGGCTTCAATGGAAGAAGGTGAAGTTGGCACCGATATGACGCCACTTTTCCAAACGATTGTTGATCAAGTTCCACCACCAAATGCAGATCAAGATGGTGCGTTTCAAATGCAAATATCACAACTTGATTACAGTTCATATCTAGGTGTTATTGGTGTTGGACGTATTACTCGTGGCTCTGTAAAACCAAACCAACAAGTTACTGTTGAAGGCGCAAATGGTAAACTTCATAACGGTAAAGTGGGTAAAGTATTTGGTTATTTAGGCCTTGAACGTCATGAAACAGATATCGCACATGCTGGTGATATCATAGCGATTACGGGATTAGGTGAACTCAAGATTTCTGACACAATTTGTTGTCCAAATGAAGTTGATGCATTACCACCATTGTCTGTTGATGAACCAACAATCAACATGACATTCCAAGTAAATACTTCACCGTTTTCAGGTCAAGAAGGGAAGTATGTCACGTCGCGTAATATTAAAGATCGTTTAGATAAAGAGCTTGTACATAACGTAGCATTACGTGTTGAACAGTTAGACGATCCTGACAAATTTAAAGTTTCAGGCCGTGGTGAACTTCACTTAGGTATTTTAATAGAAAATATGCGTCGTGAAGGCTACGAATTAGCTGTTTCTCGTCCTGAAGTAATCATGCGTGAAGTTGATGGTCAAATAGAAGAACCTTATGAAACTGTTACTATTGATGTAGAAGAAGAGCATCAAGGTACCATCATGGAAAAAATGGGTGTTCGTAAAGCTGAACTAACAGATATGGCGCCTGATGGTAAAGGCCGTATCCGTATGGACTTTATCATGCCGAGTCGCGGTTTAATCGGTTTCCAAACTGAGTTTATGACTATTACTTCTGGTTCTGGCTTGATCTACCATACTTTCTTAAAATATGGTCCACATAAAGGCGGAGATATTGGTCAACGTTTAAATGGTGTGATGATTGCTAATGCCACTGGTAAGGCGTTAACTAACGCATTATTTAACTTACAATCTCGCGGTCGTATGTTAATTGGACATGGTTTAGATATTTATGAAGGTCAAATTATCGGTATTCATTCACGCGATAATGACTTAACAGTAAATGCGCTTAAAGGTAAGCAATTAACAAACGTACGTTCATCAGGTACGGATGAAGCACAAACTTTAACGCCACCAATCATTATGTCGTTAGAACAAGCGTTAGAATTTATCGATAATGATGAGTTAGTAGAAGTTACACCAGATAGTATTCGTATACGTAAAAAATTCTTAAAAGAGTCTGATCGTAAACGTGAAGGTCGCGCAGCAAAATAAACTCGACTAATTTTATCTAATAAAATACCGCATTGTTCACTGAATAATGCGGTATTTTTGTATCGGTTAACCTATTGTTAACTTTGTAGGATAAACGTCATAACTTACATCTCATTATGTAAGACATATCTTAAACTGCCATCAGAATTCGTACTATTCTTCCTGTATAGTGACAAATAAAAATACTTTAAATCATTGTTAATCATGACATTTAAAACTACATATACAAACTAGTAACATTTGTTTTTCATTTTGATACATTCATAGTGACTAGCGCATTATCAAACGTTTGCTACAATTTATTATGAAGTAACAAAACGCTTGTATGTTAATGACAGTAATGGAGTATTCGCGAAAGCGGGATAATATATGATGGAACAAAGCAAATTAAATAGATTAAATTCTTTGTTTGAAAAAATGGTTGCTGAAAGTGCAAATATCATTGAGAAACGAGAATTAAAAAGTTTGTATAACGAGTTCATCAATGATGGTCGCGAGCAACCTCGTTCGAGCACTTCATATCAGCAACCCCGTAAAGTCGCAATTAATTCATAACCATAATTATAAAAATTTAAGTATTTCTGCCAAAGGAATGAACGGTGTCTCCCGAACAATTAATCACCTTACAAAAATTAAGCCGGCTTTTTGAAGAGGGTGCTGCCGGCCCAGACCAAATAAAACAACTTTCAGATCTTCTTGCTAAAGTTAATCAACATATTGATCCCATTAATGAGATTAATTTAGATCCTTTTAAGTTTAAAAACCCTTACCAGTAAGCGATACTAAGATTTTAATGCGGTAATAAAAGCTTGTGAATCCTTAATCGATTGATTCATTTGCATAATTAAACGATCAATATCTTGTTTAATTACTTTATATTCACCTTTTAACGCGCCAATTGCTTTGGCATTAAGGTTATGTTTTAAATAAAGCATGTTGTCTTTTAGTGAAGCTAAAATGGGTGACATTCTATCTTCTGCTTTATGCATAGCTTTTATCACAGTTAAATAACGTTTTTCAGTTGTATTAAGTTGTCGCTCACTTTGTCTTTTAAGTGATTGATTACTGTATTGCTTTATTTCATCACGCCATTCATCGAATAAAGCTTCAGCAACATCTTCAATCGCATCAATGCGTGCTGAAACCTCTTCTGCTGCTTCTTGACTTGATTCAAAACTATCTTTACTTAATTCATATTGAGTTTGTAATTCACCACCATCAAAAGCGATTAATTTAGAGAGTTGCTCCAAGGCGCTAATAAACTCTTCTTTCGCTTCCTCTTGAGAAGTAGTTGCTTCTTCAACTCTGTCAATTAAGATATCTCTTTTATGGGTACCTACTTTCTCCATTGCTGAGTAATAAGCTGATTGACAACCATTAAGCAAAAGCAAAGCAAATATTAGAATAATTGTTTTATAAAACATATTGGCTAATCCGAGGATTTATAACGAGCAGCATCAATGATGCACCATAAATAGACGATAGGAACTAAAATCCAACCAACTAATAACCAAACCAGTACCCACGAAATTGCCATCGCGATAAAGAAGAATATCGCCGCTAAAATTCTACCTTGAACGAGTTGGCCTAAGCCGGGAATAAAAAAACTACAAATAGCCGCTAATACGTTTCCACCTGAACCTTGACCTGACATAAAACACCTCTTTTTCTTAATAAAACATTATAGAATAAATCTTGTTAATCATAATATACTGTAAATACAGGAATATTAACTACTAATGATTATGGAATTTATTAACAAATTGTTAAATTCAGCACTTTGGACAAAAACCGCTAAGTTTTTTTGGTTTTTTTTGCGCCGTATGAATGCCGAACAAGTCCATGTGACGGCGGGGTATTTATCATATGTAACCTTGATGTCATTGGTTCCCCTGATGGTTGTTATGTTGTCAGTTATGACGGCATTCCCTATTTTTTCAGATATTAAAGATATGATCGAAGGTTTTGTCTATCATAACTTTTTACCTGCTACAGGGGATGTAGTTAGAGAATATATTACGGGGTTTGTCGCAAATGCTTCTAAAATGTCAGCCATTGCAATTACTTTTTTATTTCTTTTTGCACTCATGTTGATTTCTGCAATTGATAAAAGTCTTAACAAATTATGGCGCATTGATAAAAAGCGTAAGATCGTAACTTCATTTTCAATGTACTGGATGGTATTAACATTAGGCCCTGTTCTTGTCGGTAGTAGTATAGCTGCCACTTCTTATATTGTTTCATTGATGTCGTTAGGTGATTATGATGTTTTAGGTGTTGCTAATGTTTTATTACGGCTTTTACCGATTATCGCCTCTATTTTTGCGTTTTTTATTTTATATATTGTCGTTCCTAATAAAGATGTGAGTTTTAAATTTGCTCTTTCAGGTGCCATTTTGGCGGGCGTTTTGTTTGAAATTGCGAAAAAAGGTTTTGCTTTTTATGTCACGCAGCTTCCTTCATATCAAGCAATATATGGGGCATTAGCGGGGATCCCTATTTTGTTTTTATGGGTATATTTGTCTTGGTTGGTTGTTCTGTTTGGCGCCTTGTTTACCGTATGCCTTGAAGATTTTTCACAGCAAAAGGACTAAATAATGTCTCGTGCTTTATACCCTAAAATTAAACATTATCATCACGAATGGCTTAAGGTAGATGATGTTCATCAAATTTATCTAGAGCAATCAGGAAACCCTAATGGTATACCTGTTTTGTATTTGCATGGTGGTCCTGGCGGTGGTTCAAGTAATAATCATCGTCGATATTTTGATCCTGAAAAATACCGTATTATTATTTTTGATCAACGTGGTTGTGGACAGTCAAAGCCTTCACCGTCAATTGAAAACAATCACACAGACTTTTTGATTGAAGATATTGAAAAGATACGACAACACTTGTCTATTGATAAATGGTTGATTTCTGGTGGGTCATGGGGAACTACCTTAGCACTCATCTATGGTATTCGATATCCCCAAGTTGTGCTTGGTTTTATCTTAAGAGGCATTTTTTTAGGGACGAAAAAAGAATATGATTGGTTGTATCAGGTGGATGGCGCTGAACGTTTTTTTCCTGAATATTACCAAGATTTTATCAAACCTCTTGAAGGTAACTTTCAAGATAATTTACTTGAAGGTTATCAGCAAATATTTTCATCTGATAATGAAGTCGCTAAAATTGCTGCGTGTAAAGCATGGTATTTATGGGAATTAAGGCTTTCAACCATTGAACATCACCATATAGGCATGGCGCAAATAGAAGATAGTCATCAAGCTTTATGTATGGCACAGCTTTCTCATCATTACTTTTATCATCACTGCTTTATTGAAGAAAATTATATTCTTAATAATATTGCTAACATCAGTGATATACCTGCGATTATTATCCATGGAAGATATGACATGGTTTGCCCATTGAATACCGCGGCAAATTTAACCAAGCATTGGGTAAATGCCAGTTTACAAATTTTACCTCAAGCAGGGCATAGCGGCTTTGAGAGTCAAACAATCGATGCACTTTGTAAGGCAACCGATGTCATGGCGAACTTTTTACAAGAGACTAAAAGATGATTGCCTTACTCCAACGTGTCACAGAGGCTAGCGTCGAAGTTAATCAGCAAATAATCGGTGAAATAAATCATGGACTGTTAGTGTTATTAGCGATTGAGCCAGATGATAATGAAAAAAAAGCGGCAAGACTGGCTGAACGCGTTGCTGGTTATCGAGTGTTTGAAGATGAAAACGGTAAAATGAACCTAAATGTGAAGCAGGTGCAAGGAGACATTTTAGTGGTCTCGCAATTTACATTAGCTGCAGATACCACGAAAGGAATGAGACCTAGCTTTACTTCTGCTGCAGAGCCAAAATTTAGTGACAATTTGTATCAATATTTTTGTCAGCAATTAAGAAAGCAAGGCTTTAAAGTACCAACTGGTCAATTTGGTGCAGATATGAAAGTTCGATTGTTAAATGATGGACCAGTAACCTTTACTTTATCTATTTAATTTTTTATCTATTTACCATGCCGTGTTGCCAAAACCTAGCCAAACGAGTTAAGGCATAATGAGGAAGAACTGAGTTGTTATCACTTAGTACGGCATCAATCGGCGTTAAGTGAATAATAATATTTTTGTAATAAGGAATATGAAAATAGCGCATCATTCGGCTGCCTTTCAGCGAAGATAGATGCAATAACGCGATATTGAGATCATGTTCATTTAAATCGGGCAAGTTAATGGTTAACCAAGTATTTTTATCGATTTTATTTAAAACACGCTTTATTTGTTTAAGAAAGTATTGAGGGTTTTCATCTGTTTGATAAATATCATAAATAAGCCAATCACAGCGTTGCTGTTTCTTTTGCTTAGCTAACCACAGTTCAAAGGAAGAATGAGCTATGGGTTGTTGTATGTTTTGTGGATTAAAGAAGTTTTCAAAGCACTCAATCACTTGTGCATTATATTCGATGCTTAATATCTCACTGTTAGGTAAAATATTCGTTAAATAACGAACAAGGTTGCCACCACCTAAACCTAATTCAATAATTTTATTGGGTACGTGAAACAACAGAGGTAACATCATAAAATATTGATGTGGAATAGTCAGTTTACTAGGCACTCGCTTTAACATGATGCTTTGCACAACATCATCAAATAAAATCCAGCGATAATGTTCATTTTCAGCAACCGCTAAATTTTCGTTGCCTTGATGCAAATAAAGTAATTTACTTTGTTGTAATTGAGCGGCTAATTTCATTAAATATCAAATAATTATTAGAATGACAATACTATTACTATAAGCATAGACAATGATCACTTGCAGAACACCTAAAACAAAAAAAGAGTTTGAACAATATTATTATTTACGTTGGTTGATATTACGTTCGCCATGGGGCAAAGAACGAGGTAGCGAATTAGATAATCTTGAAGATCAAGCAATTCATCGCGCTATATTCGATCAAAAAGGTAATGCAATAGCCGTTGGCAGATTACACTTTACCAACGAAAACCAAGCTCAAATACGCTATATGGCGGTTGCTGATACAGCACAAGGGAGCGGAATGGGGAAATGCTTGCTTGACTCTTTAGAAGCAGAAGCGCAAAAACGTGGTGCGACATTGATTGAGCTAAATGCTCGAGAAGTTGCCTTAGCGTTTTATCTAAAATCTGGTTATCAAAATATGGGAAAAGCACATTTATTGTATGGTGATATTCAACATTATGCTATGACGAAAAAGTTGAGTGTTTTATTAACTCATCGTAGCAAACAAGCGAAAAATTTAATGGACGTTTGGCATAAAACTATTCCTTTAAGTAAAGCAATGAATATCAATATTGGCTATTACGATGGTTTAGAATTGGTCACTCATTGCGATCCTATGTTTAATAAAAACCTTCATAACACAATGTTTGCTGGCAGTATTTATACTCTTGCCACATTAACGGGGTGGGGTTGGGTGTATTTACTTTTACAAAACAGCCATTGCCATGGAGATATTGTTTTAGCCGAGGGAAATATTAAATATTTAGCGCCTATTAATGGTGTGTCATGTGCTAAAACAGAACAATTGCTTGTAGATGGGAGCACAGAGCACTTAGTCGAAAACGGTAAGGCGAAAATGACCATTTCAGTAAATGTTTATAGTGGTGATACAGTAGCAGCAAAATTTATTGGCAAGTATGTTGTGATCAACAAGGAAAAAAATCAATGTTAAGAATGCTATTGTGTGCGGGGTTATTTATTGTCGCCAGTTCAGTTGTCGCGCAGTCGTCGATTGAAAAAACAATAATCAATCAAACGCTTGAACGTTTTCATCTGGCTGCTGCAGAAGCAAATTATGAGGCATATTTTAATTTATTTGCGGAACAAGCGGTATTTTTAGGAACGGATGGAAATGAGCGTTGGACAAAAGAAGAATTTAAAAAATATGTCAAACCACATTTTAATCAAAAAATTGGCTGGCTATATGAATCGACACAAAGAAATATCACTATAGTTAACGATACTGACATCGCGTTTTTTGATGAACTGCTTTTTAATAAAAATTATGGTCAATGTCGAGGCACTGGGATATTACTTAAAGTTAATAATCACTGGAAAATTTTGCAGTATAATTTATCGATTCCAATTCCTAATGATCTATCTAAGCAAGTTGTTGGATTAATTCAAAAGACAAGTTAACCCTAATCATGAGTTTACTGTAATGAACGCTGAACAAGACCGTCATAAAAATGAGCAAGAAAGAGTTGGTATTATTGGTTGTGGTTGGTTAGGCAAAGCGCTTGTCACAGCGTTAGTTCAAGAAAAATATCAAGTCGTTGCAACCACTCAACACACTGAAAATCTCTCAGTAATACACGAATTGGGGGCGCAAGCTGAATTGCTTTCTTTGCCTATGAATCAGGTCAATAACAGTGTTCCAACGGTATTTCGTTGTCAAACTCTGATTATCTGTATTCCGCCTGGCATTAGAAAAGGTAAAAAAGACTATCCTGATCATATTGCTGCCATTATAAAACAGGCCGAAAGCTGTCATGTTGGAAAAGTGATCTTGATCAGTTCTACGGCTGTTTATGAAGGGATTGATGGTGATATAACTGAGTCGGCAAAATTAAACAATAATATTGAAAAGGTAAAACTGCTTAGCCAAGCTGAACAGCATGTACTCGATTTTTCAAACCAAGGAGTGGTGATCAGGGCAGCTGGTTTAGTTGGCCCTAAAAGGCATCCAGCTATTTTCTTTAAAAATAACAGAGTACTAACATCACCTAAAGCCTATGTTAATTTAGTTCATCAAGCGGACATGGTTGGCCAAATTCTGTTGATGATAAAAAACGATTCTATTCAAGGTGTATTTAATGCGGTTAGCGAAACCCATGTGACAAAGAAATATTTTTATACGGTTGCTGCTAAAGCGTTTAATGTTGCTCCGCCTCGTTTTGATACTCAAACCGAGGTAGCTGAGTCTAGGCGGAAAGTCCTGAGTGATAAAATACGGAATACTCTAGGCTACCAATATCAATATGATGACTTAATAGCTTGGCTAATAAATACTGAGCAAGATAAAAAATTGAATGACGGTTAGTTATTGTTAGGCGATATAAATTTATGCATTATTTTAAAAATAAACTTTTTCTGTTAGCGCTTTACCTTTTTATTCATATTTTAATACTCAATTTATTTTATGGTTCAAGTGAAGGGCTGAGTATTTATTGGCAAGAAAACTTCAATGTGAAGGCGATTGTCGTATATATATTGAGTATTTTAGTAACGGTTGGGTTTTATTCTGGCATCACTCGAGTAAGAGCGCTGTTTAGCGAAAAAGTTAAAACCCTATAATCCAGTGTTGAATAACTGAAGGACTCCCCAGAGCAAACAATGCTAAAAAGCCGGCGAGTGCCGGCTTTACTATTCTTAAAGTTTAAATCGTAGATGCCAATTTAGTGAAAATCAGCGTCAGGCAACTACAGCGATAAGTTATTTAAAATATCGTCTTCCACTAAGTTGGCTAATGTCACTTTAAGCTTAGGAGTGCGTGCCATTTCACGTTTAATCGCAAAGTTGGCTTCTTCGTTACGTGCCCAGCTTCGTCGGGCAATACCGTTGTTAACATCAAATAACAACATTGATTTTAATCGGCGCTCCGCTGCTTTAGAGCCGTCAAGTAACATACCAAAACCACCGTTAGTGACTTCACCCCAACCAACACCGCCGCCGTTATGAATTGATACCCACGTTGCGCCCCGGAAACTATCGCCAATCACATTGTGAATAGCCATATCGGCAGTGAAACGACTACCATCATAAATGTTTGATGTTTCACGAAATGGTGAGTCCGTACCTGACACATCATGGTGATCTCGACCTAATACGACAGGACCAATTTCTCCTGCTGCAATCGCGTCGTTAAATGCGTTCGCTATTTCCATACGACCTTGTGCATCAGCATAAAGAATACGAGCTTGAGAGCCTACTACCAACTTATTTTGTTTCGCATCTTCAATCCACGTAATGTTGTCTTGCATTTGTTGCTGAATTTCTTCAGGCGATTCTTGCATAATTTTTTTCAGTACTTGGGCTGCAATAGCATCTGTTTTATCTAAGTCTTCAGGTTTACCCGATGCACAAACCCAGCGGAATGGACCAAAACCATAGTCAAAACACATAGGGCCTAAAATATCTTGCACATAGGATGGGTATTTAAAGTCAATGCCATTTTCAGCCATCACATCACCACCAGCGCGAGATGCTTCAAGTAAGAAGGCATTGCCGTAATCAAAGAAATAAGTCCCACGTGCTGTGTGCTTATTCACCGCATCAGCATGACGCTTTAAGCTCGCTTGTACTTTTTCTTTAAACACTTCTGGCTCTTCACGTATTAAACGGTTTGACTCTTCATAGCTAATATCAACCGGATAATAACCACCTGACCACGGGTTATGAAGAGATGTTTGATCAGAGCCTAAATGTACGTAAATATCTTGTTCATAAAAGCTTTCCCAGACATTTACAATGTTACCTATATAGGCAATTGAAACTACTTCATCATTAGCTTGCGCTTTTTTAACGCGGCTGATGAGCTCATCCATGTTATCAATTAATTCATCTACCCAACCTTGTTGATGACGTTTAGTGGCGGCATTGGCATTCACTTCAGCACAAACCGTTATACAGTTAGCAATGTTACCCGCTTTTGGTTGCGCGCCACTCATGCCGCCTAAGCCGGCGGTCAGGAAAATCTTGCCTTGTGGTTTTTCTCCTTTGTTTAACACTTTACGAAACGCGTTCATCACTGTGATGGTAGTGCCATGCACTATCCCTTGTGGGCCAATGTACATAAATGACCCTGCAGTCATTTGACCGTATTGCGTAACGCCTAAAGCATTATACTTTTCCCAGTCATCAGGCTTTGAGTAGTTAGGGATCATCATACCATTTGTCACGACAACACGAGGGGCATCTTCACTGGATGGAAATAACCCCATCGGGTGACCAGAATAAATATGCAACGTTTGATCACTTTCCATTTCACTTAAATACTTCATCGCTAATAAGTATTGTGCCCAATTTTGGAAAACAGCACCGTTTCCACCGTAGGTAATTAATTCTTCAGGATGCTGAGCAACGGCTGGATCTAAATTATTATCAACCATTAACATAATGGCCGCCGCTTGCTGACATTTAGCCGGATAATCAGTTACGGAGCGTGCTTTTAAATGATAGCTTGGCTTGAAGCGGTACATATAAATACGGCCGAAATCTTTTAACTCTTGCGCAAACTCAGTTGCAAGTTCTTGATGCCATGCTTTTGGAAAATAACGTAACGCATTTCTAACCGCTAACTGTTTTTCTTCAACCGTTAAAATATCTTTGCGTTTTGGCGCACGGTTCGCATTTTCAGGATAAGGCTTTGCTGGTGGCAATTCACTTGGGATACCTTGTTTAATTTCTTCTTTGAAAGTCATTGAATCAGTCATAGTTATATCCCTTTATTAATGGTTAAAGTTAACGATAAATGCTTGAGATTTTACTAAGGTGATCATGGCATCAATATCTGGCTTTAACAGTCTATCTTCTTCTAACTTAGTCACTTTTTCTCGAATTAATTGGTGGTTTTTTTCAATAATGTCTGAACATTTATTTGGCCGTCTAAACTCTATAGCCTGTGCTGCATACATTAATTCGATAGCGAGTATCTTCTCTAAATTACCTAATATTTGATTGAGTTTTCTACCGGAAATACTGCCCATAGAAACATGATCTTCTTGACCCATTGAGGTAGGGACACTATCGGCTGATGGTGGAAAACACAGTGACTTGTTTTCTGTTACTAAAGCAGCCGTTGCATATTGTGGGATCATCATCCCTGAGTTTAAACCGCCAGCCGTGGTTAATAGCCTTGGTAAACCGTGTAAACCTTCTAATAATAAATAACAACGACGATCAGAAATGTTTCCTAGCTCTGCAGCTGCAATAGATGCGTAATCAAGTACCATAGCAAGTGGTTGTCCATGGAAACTACCACCTGAGATAGCTTCTTCGCTACTAATAACGATTGGGTTATCGGTCACTGAATTCATTTCGATTTCAACTAATTCTTCTAAGTGATAATAGGCATTACGTGATGCACCATGCACTTGTGGAATACAACGAAGAGAATAGGGATCTTGTACTCGGTCACATTCTTCATGAGCAGACATGTTTTGTGAGTCTTTAAAAAAACTTCTCATACGTGCCGCAACTTCTAAATTACCTTTAAAAGCACGCGTTTGATGAAGCTCATCTCTAAAAGGGGATTCGCTACCTTGCATGCCTTCAATACTCATCGCGCCCGTCATATCTGCTAGGTCTAATAAGTAACGCATTTTTGTTAGCGCGGTAATGCCATGTGACAAAATAAATTGTGTACCGTTAATTAACGCTAAACCTTCTTTCGCATGTAATTCCATTGGCGCTAAGCCGTGCTCTTTTAATGCTTGCGCTGCAGGAACTGTTTTACCCGTTTGCCCGTCTTTATTATCCCAAAATTCACCTTCACCCAACAAAGGTAAAAATAAGTGAGATAACGGCGCTAAATCACCAGATGCACCCACTGAACCTTGCTCAGGTACAACTGGTATTAAATCAAGCTCAAGAAAGGTTAACATTCTTTCAACCGTCTCTAAACGGATGCCTGAGAAGCCTTGACTTAACGCATGTACTTTAGTGATTAACATTAACTTAGAGATGGCTTTTGCTATGGGTTCACCGACACCAACAGCATGGGTTATTAATAAGTTTTTCTGTAATAAATTTGTATCTTCAGGTGATATTTGCGTATCACATAACGGGCCAAAGCCAGTGTTAATACCATATACCGCTTTGTCTGAAGCGGCCATTTTTTCAACACGTTGTCTGCTTGTGTTAATTTTATCTAATGCTTCTTGGCAAAGTTCAGCCTTGATACTACCGTTAGCAATACCATTAACAATATCAAGATTTAAACGGTCAACACCATATTTAAACGTCATCTTATTGCTCCAAAATTAAAAAACTAAATGGCTACCTAAGCGGTACTTATTACCGGGAGCCGTTAATATCGCTAAGCTCACTACACCTTTACTCGACCAGGTGCGACGCTTAACTTGTAAACAAGGGGTTGTTGTTTCAATGTTCAAATGTGCACATGTCTCCTGATTGGCTAACACGGCTTCAACTTCATTGGTCGCCTCAGTTAACGGTGCTTCACTCGATAAATATTCATGAGGGGTAATTTCGGCAAAGTTTTGCTGTAAATAATCGGGCACTAATTTAGGGTTAACATAGCGTTGCTCTAATTGAATCGGCTCATTATTTTCAAAGTGTAAAACTTCAGAATAAAAAACACTCTCACCTTCTTTTAAACCTAACAAAATGGTTAATTCATGATTGACATCAACGGCGATTAATTCGATTTGTTGAGCGTGATGTTGATGACCTCTCTCTTGAATTTCATCTGCAATATTACGAATTTCTAAAAGTGATGATTGCGATTTAAAAGTGGCGACAAAAGTGCCAGCTCCTTGGGTTCTTACGAGTAAGCCTTGTTCCGTTAATTCTTGTAATGCTCGGCGTGCGGTCATTCTGCTGACTGAAAATTGCTCTGCTAAGACATTTTCAGAAGGCACTTTACTGTGTTGAAGCCATTCACCTGATTCGATCATTTTACAAATATGATCTTTAATGATGGTAAATTTTGCTGCTTTTACTTGCGTCATCGATAAGATTTCCAAAATTTATTATATAATGAGCGTATTACTACATTCTTGTATATACAATCTCACGATTATTTCTGCGTGTCAATAGTTGTATATACAACTATTGCGAATGTTTTCACTATCGGGTAAAATGTCACTTATTACATTGAAATCTACCTGTTGCTCATAAAGCCTAGTCGCTTTTTCAACGATTAAAACTTTTGGATTATTTAACATGACTTCACCTTTGCGCTCACCTGTAAACTGGCAAACCCTTTTTGTTAATGTAAATTTAGCCACAATGTCTGAAGGTGCTGCCGGCTATGGCGTTATTGAACAAGGAGCTATCGCAATATCGGATGGTAAAATTGCTTGGTTAGGCAAAGAAATGGATTTACCTGCATACGATAAAGAAACCGTTGAAGTGATTGATGGTAACAACCAGTGGTTAACACCAGGGTTGATTGATTGCCATACCCATTTAATTTACGGGGGCGATCGCGCCAATGAATTTGAAATGCGTTTAGAAGGTAAAAGTTATGAAGAAATAGCCAATGCAGGCGGTGGTATAGTGTCTACGGTATCTGCTACCCGAAAAGCAAGTGAACAAACATTATTTGATGCAGCGTTAAAACGTTTAACGGCACTTCATCAGCAAGGCGTTACTACGGTAGAAATTAAGTCAGGTTATGGACTTGATGTCGAAAACGAAGTCAAAATGTTAAATGTAGCAGGCATGCTTGCCAAGACAGTTTCCGTTACCATTAAACGTACATTTTTAGGCGCTCATGCGCTGCCGGTGGAATATAAGGACAAACCTGATGAGTATATTGATTTGGTTTGTAATGAAATGCTCCCTAAAATAGCTCAAGAAAAGTTAGCGGATGCCGTTGACGTTTTTTGTGAAGGGATCGGGTTTGATCTTGCTCAAACCGAACGTGTATTTGCTTGTGCTCGAAAATTTGGCTTGCCAGTAAAAGTCCATGCAGAGCAATTATCAAATTTAGGAGGCAGTGAATTAGCGGCGAAATATAACGCGCTTTCTTCAGATCATATCGAATTTCTTGATGAAGCAGGAATTTCTGCAATGAAAAAGGCAGAGATGACGGCCGTATTATTACCCGGCGCATTTTATTTTCTTAGAGAAACACAATTGCCACCGGTTGATTTATTAAGAAAACACCAAGTACCCATGGCAATTGCTACCGATGCTAACCCCGGCTCGTCGCCAATCAATAACTTACAATTAATGCTTAATATGGCGTGTACTTTTTTTCGATTAACACCGGCTGAGGCACTCGCTGGTGTCACTTGTCATGGCGCTAAAGCGCTTGGTTTAGCTAACTCTAAAGGAAAATTTGCCGTAGGCTTTGATGCCGATATAGCTTGTTGGGATATAAAACAGCCTGCAGAATTATGTTATCAATTTGGAGTAAATCCCCTGGTCACATTGTATCAAGCAGGCAAAAGAGTCATATAATTAATGCGGTTGTATGCTTGATTGCTGTACAAAAGTAATCGTATTGATTAGTCTTAGCACAAGTAGTATTGCGGTATAAATGCTTTAAGGTTAATCATGCACAAACGTACTTTACGCTTTCGCGTTGTTATAAAACAGCTTTGGCTTGTCGTTTCTAGTTTTTTATTTGTGCCACATTTTGTGTTTGCCGCAAACCAACTTGAGAGCCTACCCACATACAGTTTTGCTGAATTTAATATTGCCTTTGTATTAGGTTTGAGCTTACCTTTATTGATTATTATGGCGCTTTTAAAACCTGTTCTTCGGGTGAAATGGCGTTTTCTGGCATTATTAACCTTGTCGTTATTAATGCAATTTTTTGCTTTTACGTCGTTGTCTCAATGGCAAACCCCAACGTTGCTAATTTCAGGCGCTGTTTTTGTGTTGTCGGCATTTTTGTGGCTGCAAACGAGTCTTAGTCAGAATGTGATAACAAAAATCTTAACTTGGGTTATGGTGGGGGCTTGTGTTGCGTTTATCTGTAGTGTTTTCTGGCTGCGTGAAGTTGATGTTTTTCAACTCTGGTTAGTATTTATTGGGTCTCTAGTCCTTTTAACAGGATTTACGGCTTATCATTCTCGAGTAAACAAAACGGCTAACAGGCGAATGACAATTTTAATCATCTCCGTTGCCTTCTATGGTGTAGCTCTTTATTTATGGCTAAATGTTCAAGCGTCAATTGTTTGGGTACTTAGTTTGAGTGTGTTGAGTTATTTATTTGCTATTGTAAACGGTTGTTGGGGGATCGTTGAAGCGATACAACACCAATTAACAACATTAACAATTGAATCAGAACGAGAAAGTAATAAATTTGAGACTAGTGTTGTTCCGTTAGACCCAATCACGAATTTACCGAGTTATCAGCAAAGCTTATTACGTTTAAAAAGAATTGTGAGTAATAAACCTGATAGTCCATTTGTAGCAATTGTATTTAAACCACTCAATTTTTATCAAGTAAATAAAGTACTAGGTCACCAAAATTCCGATATTTTATTATTACAACTCGCTTTTAATTTACAGCAGTGTGTTTGTGATGAACAATTATTAGTGAACTTTAATGATGAAAGCACGCCCGTGCGAATTTCTCGTCTGCAAGGCTTAGATTTTTTAATTGTACTTGATACCCGTTTATCAAATCACCCTGTGAAAATTGTCGTAGAAGATATTTGTCAAAAACTAGTAGCAGCGGTCCCACAAGCCATGAGCTTTAAAAGTTTTTCATTGAACTTTGAATTAGCGTTTGGCGCCGCTATTTCTGATGATAAGTTAGATTTTGAACAGTTAATTGCACACGCAAGTGATGCATTATTATCCGGTGAAAACCAAGATGAAAGGGTTAGTTATTTTAACACACAGGCTGCCGTATACACAGAACGCCATTTGGCAAAAATGGAAAAATTAAAACAAGATATTATTCATCAACGAATTAACTGGTTAGCTCAGCCACAAATCTCTTTATTAGATAAACAATTTAAAGGCTTTGAATTAACTATCGAATGGCAAGATAGCGATGGCGTAAGTTTATCAACCAATGAATTTAATGAAATAGCTGAGTTCAGTGGTGAAATTTATCAATTAACAAAACAAATGATCACACAAGCTTTTGAACTGTTATCGAATATGCATCGTTCGGGAATGCCAGCCTATGTAGCAATAAACTTATCGAGTAAAGATTTACTAGAAACCGAGCTTACTGACTTTATTGAGCAGCAAGCGAAAACAGTGTCGGTTTCAGTCGAGTATTTAATCATAGAACTAAGTGAGCAAGTATTACTCGACTCCGCCTTTAGAGCGCGGATGATGATTGATCAATTAAAAGCATTAGGGATTAAAATATCAATTGATAATTTTTCAGGTAGTTATGAAGCGTTAAGGTATCTTCGAAGAACGGCAATCCAACAAGTGAAAATTGATTGTGCCTTACTGAATAATCAACAAAATGATCAATCGGAGAAAACGATAGTGAATGCTCTGATAAATTTAATTCGTAAAATGGAAATACCAATTGTTGCTGTTGGCATCAATAATCGAGAAATTGAAAAATCTTATCTAGCGATAGGCGGAGATATTGCTCAAGGTCAATCGATTCATCAAGGACTGAGTGTTGATGATGCGCCAAAATGGCTGGCGCACTGGCAAAAACAACAGTGTAATTAAACCATAAGGGCAAATAGTTATTCTATATCTAAAGGTTCAGGAGAAAGAATAACTCCCGTGTTATCTGCGTAAACGTGGTCATCGGGTAAAAAAGTGACGCCAGCAAAATTAACGGCTAGGTCGCTTTCGCCATAAGCGGTATCTGTTGCTCCAACAGGGATAGAAACCAATCCTTGAATCCCTATGTCTACCTCTTCAAGCGCGTCAACATCACGGACACTACCGTAGCAAATTATTCCTTCCCAGTTATTACTGGCTGCAGTTTCAGCAATATTAATGTCGATTAAGGCACGTCGTGTAGAGCCTCCACCGTCAATAACAAGTACTTTACCTGTACCGTCGGTTTGTACTATCTGCTCAATAATGCCATTACTTTCAAAACACTTAATGGTAACAACTGTTCCGCCGAATGAACTACGACCACCATAATTACAAAAAATAGGCTCTAAAACGTCAACTAAATCTGCATAAATGTTGCACAACTCTGAAGTGTTATATTCCATTGTAGTTTCCTTAATTAACTTTAAATGAGAGTTATTTTTAATAAGAGTATACAGCGCCTATAGTTAGGTACAAGAGCCAGCGATGTTAAATTTAATCGTTATTACTTGTAATCTATAATGAAAGATTATTAAATGGTCGATAACGTAACCATAGGAAATAAAATTAATGGGAGTAGATAATAACTTTGCCTTAGGCTTCTTATTTTCTATAGAAACAGCCGTTTATAGCTTTCTAACCTATTTGCTTTATTCTTTCTATCAAGGCTTTGGTCGACGTTATGTAAAATACTGGACGTTAAGTTTAGCGTGCTTAAGTGTGCAGCATTTAGCGCTATCAATACAAAAATTCTTACCTCAATTTCATGAATTAACCCCAGTTCAAATTTTATTAACCTGTATCGTACAAGTGAACCAATACTTGTTTATTTGGTTTTTTTTTATTGGGTTGTATTACACAAATAAAAATTTAAAATATTCCAATAGACTCGTTAAAAAAACCATAATCGTCCCAATTCTTTTGGGGATTTTTGTCTCATTGCTTTTTGCATTTGATGAGCAAGCGGTCTTTAATCGATTTTATCTGCGAGAAAGTTTAGCTGACTTTATCTTTGCAGGTATTTTTATGTTTATTTTCTTCTTTGTTTTTAATCTTAAAAAACTTCACTTTTCAGGCACTATTTTGCTCTTTTATAGTGCATTAATGTGTTTTCGCTATTTATTATTTTCATTTTTATCTGTTGGCTTTTTAACTGAGCCTTGGCTACAAGACCTTACCGCTATTTTGGTCTATTTTGATTTTGGCGCCAAAGTGACTTTAGGCTTTTTATTATTGGTTTGGATGCAAGGTGCAGAACGAAGTGTTGCCGAAATAGCAATTAATCGAGCTCAATATCTAGATAAACATGATTTACTCACTGGTGCCTTGAATCGTGAACAAGTCATCGAAAAGCTACCTATTGCAATAGAACAAGCGGTAAAAAATAATCAAAAGTTAGCTGTATACCTTATTGATATTAAAAGATTTAAATTTGTTAATGACACTTATGGGTTAAAGGTAGGAGATTTGATTTTAGGGCAAATTGCCGTTCGATTATCTGAAAGCATTTTATTGCCGTTAGTTGTAGGACGTTTAAGCGGTGATTCTTTTGTTTTTGCCATTGAAATTATTGAAGATAGCCAACAGCAAAAAGCGGCCCAACATTTACATGATTTAATTTCCCGGCCGTATTTGGTTAACCAACAAGAAATACCTTTACAATGTAGTGTCGGATATTGTTTATCACCACAAGACAGTAGTGAAGCAGAAGATCTGTTAAAAAAAGCCAATTTAGCTTTGTTTCATGCTGAAAGTCAGAATATTCCGAGCGTTAAATACGAAAGTGGCATGCAATCGCATGGTCGTCATTTATTAGCGGTTGAAAAAGAAATTCGCCAAGGTTTACAAAACAATGAATTTATTTTGTATTTTCAGCCGCAACTTAATTTATTAACCAATCGCATTGAAGGAGTTGAAGCGCTCGTTCGATGGCAGCATCCAGAAAAGGGACTCTTATCACCGGATAAATTTCTACCGGATTTTGATGCGTTAGGAATGAATGGTGAGCTTGATAATTATGTATTAGATCTTGCCTGTAAAACCAATGCGCAATGGTATAAGCAATATAAGCGACGAGTAGCTATTGCTGTGAATATGACCGCGGTAGAATTTCAAGATCCCAAACTTATCTCAAAAATTCAAACCCTATTGTTTAAGTATGATGTTCCTTCAAGCTATTTAGAACTGGAAATCACAGAAAATGTCGTGATTACCGATATCAGTGTTGCAATGGACACCATCGTGGTATTGCAAAACATGGGCATTAAAGTTTCTATTGATGATTTTGGTACAGGTTATTCTTCTTTGGCTTACTTAAGGCAATTACCGATTGATAAAATTAAGATCGATCGCAGTTTTATTACTGAGTTTTCAACCAATGATTCTGATTTAACGATCGTAAATTCGATGATCAAATTATCACATGGTTTAGGAAAAAGGGTGTTAGCCGAAGGGGTAGAAACCTTAGAGCAATTAAACTTATTAAGGAAGTTAGGTTGTGACGCCGTTCAAGGATATTTTATTAATCGACCCCTGCCGCCCGAAAAAATTGCTAATTATTTAACACGTAAAAAGTAAGTAGATTAGATTAATAACTAATAATTAATAACTTAGAAAATTTCTTTATTTTTTAAATTGTGTCTATACTTTCTAAAGCCGACTTTTTTAACTATTTCTGTTTGGTAATGAATTATGCTTATAAAACAAAAACTTGCCTTAAATACTTCTATTTTGGTGGTGGCAATAGTCTTTTTGTTGATTATCTTGAACTACTCATCCGGTTCACTACAAAATGATTTGGATACTGCACGGACTATAGGAGCTGTTGAAAGTGACGTATTAAACCTTAGGCGTGATGAAAAAGATTTCCTATCCCGAAAAGATTTAAAATACGTAGCATCCTTTAAAAAGAATGTCGCAGGTTTAAAATCAAATTTAAATCATCTAGAAAAAAACTTTGAAAGTAGCTCCTCGAATACCAACCAAATAAAAAGTCTATTAAAAGTTATCAGTGATTATGAAAAAACTTTTCTGGAATTGGTTGAAACCCAAAAGGAGATAGGATTAACACCCACCGATGGTTTATATGGCAGTTTAAGAAGTGCGGTACATGATGCAGAAGAAATTTTAGGTAAGAGTAATTACCAACTGTTGAGCGGAATGTTGCAACTACGCCGTAATGAAAAAGATTTTATGCTGCGTTTGGATGAAAAATATTTAACCCGTTGGCAGGGTAATGCCGACGCGTTAATAAACGATATTAGAGGCAGTAACCTAGATTCATCGACTCAAAATTCATTGTTAGATAGTATGAACGTTTACCGAAGTGCCTTTGAGAACTTAGTTGCCGGCCAAGTAAAACTTGGCTTAACAGCATCTGAAGGGCAATTGGGTGAAATGAGAAATACTATTCATCAAGTGGATAATTATACCACGCAGTTAGTTGCACAAACTAAACAAGATGTAAAAGATCATATATCTTCTATCGCTACGATTTCGTACAGTGCTTCATTTATTATTCTGGTATTAGCAATTAGTGCCGCGGTTTGGACCAGTAGAGATATTTTAAATAGTATTAATAAACTCAAAGATACTATGATTGATATCTCGAATAAGAAAGATTTATCCATTGCAATTTCAACGGAAGGCAATGACGAACTCGCAGAAATGGCGGGCGTGTTTAACCAAATGATCGGGAGTTTTAGAAACTTAATTGTTCAAGTAAACCAATCGGTTGATACGGTAAACATTGCCACGCGTAACCTTTCTGAAAATATTCATAAAGCGAACGAAGGTGTTGATTCTCAAATTCAACAAACTGATTTAGTAGCTACTGCGGTAACTGAAATGGTGGCCACGGTAGATGAAATTGCCAGTAATACTCATGAGGCGGCAAATAAAGCTGAAACAACTCACCAAAATGCTGAAAAAGGCAAGTCAGGTGTAGAAAGTACGATTACTCAAATTGATCAGTTATCTAATACTTTATTAGAGTCTGAAAATATTGTACAAGAATTAGCGAAAGACAGTGACACTATAGGCTCAGTACTCGATGTTATTCGAGGGATTGCTGAACAAACAAACTTACTTGCCCTCAACGCCGCCATTGAAGCTGCACGAGCGGGTGAGCAAGGGAGAGGCTTTGCAGTTGTAGCTGATGAAGTTAGAACTTTGGCCAGTAGAACGCAAGATTCAACACAAGAAATTGAGAGCATTATTGGTTCATTACAATCAAGAACCAAAGATATTGTCTCTCATATGGCGGCTTGTCGTACCCAAGGTCAAGAAAGTGCCGATCAAGCAAGCTCAGCCGGTGAAATGTTAGAAGAAATAACGTTAGATGTTTCTACTATTATGGAAATGAATACTGCGATTGCTACCGCGATACAAGAACAAAGCACGGTGGCATCTGAGGTGAATCAACATGTTGTGATGATCAGGGATGTTGCGGAAAGTTCTGGTGAATCAGCTATCCAAAACGGCCAAATGAGTGAAGAGCTTTCACAGCAAGCAGATGTGTTAAATAATGAAGTAAATCAGTTTAAAGTATAAGTATCACTCGTTATCATTTTTGTATCATTGATAGCGCTTTAACTGACAACGATTCAAAAATAAAGGCGCTTTTTAGCGCCTTTATTGTAAAAAATGATAGTGATAAATACTGTGCATTTACTCACCATTCACTTTTAACTCGTCATGTTGTTGAGTGCACGGTATTTAACTAAAGAATAAAACGACTTAAATCTTCGTTTTTCACAACATCATTCAGTGTGTCTTGTACGTGTTTTTCATCAATGACGATCACTTCGCCACTTCGATCATTCGCTGTATAAGAAATTTCTTCGGTAAGTTTTTCCATCATGGTATGTAATCGACGGGCACCAATGTTTTCAGTGGTTTCATTTACTTGCCAAGCGGCCTTTGCGATTGCTTTGATACCATCCTCACTAAAAGAAATATCAACACCTTCAGTTGCCATTAAGGCAATATATTGTTCAGTTAACGAAGCATTCGGTTCGGTAAGAATACGTACAAAATCATCGCTGGTTAATGCTTGAAGTTCAACGCGAATAGGTAAACGGCCTTGCAATTCAGGGATCAAATCAGAAGGTTTTGCCATTTGAAAGGCACCTGAAGCGATAAATAAAATATGATCTGTTTTTACCATGCCGTGTTTCGTACTAACGGTTGAGCCTTCTACTAATGGTAATAAATCACGTTGTACACCTTCGCGAGATACATCTGGACCTGAGCTATCGCCACGCTTACAAATTTTGTCTATCTCATCAATAAATACAATGCCATTTTGTTCAACTGCTTCGAGAGCTTTGATTTTTATGTCTTCTTGATTAACAATTTTTGCGGCTTCTTCTTCTTGTAATGCTTTGAAAGCGTCTTTTATTTTCAATTTACGTTTATTGGTTTTTTCACTCGACATGCTTTGAAACATGTTTTGCAGCTGCGAGGTCATGTCTTCCATACCTGGAGGCGCCATAATTTCTACGCCAACTTGTGGTGCGGCTAAGTCTAACTCTATTTCTTTATCGTCTAATTTACCTTCACGTAATTTTTTACGGAAAATTTGACGAGTGCTACTGTTATCGGAGCTT
Source organism: Thalassotalea castellviae (assembly GCF_031846185.1). Lineage (NCBI taxonomy): Bacteria > Pseudomonadati > Pseudomonadota > Gammaproteobacteria > Alteromonadales > Colwelliaceae > Thalassotalea > Thalassotalea castellviae. The sequence continues at coordinate 95,638 of NZ_JAVRIF010000011.1, read as the reverse complement.
TCTTCATTACCAAAGTTATCACGCGGATTAGGAATTAATACATCTAAAATTCGTTCTTCTGCGGCTTCTTCGGCAAGGTGCTTTACCCGCGCCATTTCTTGCTCTTTGGTCATTTTAAATGCCATATCAGCAAGATCACGAATAATGGTTTCTACTTCTTTCCCTACGTAACCGACTTCAGTAAACTTCGTTGCTTCCACCTTGATAAACGGAGCGTTGGCAAGCTTAGCTAAACGGCGGGCTATTTCAGTTTTACCAACACCCGTTGGTCCGATCATTAATATATTTTTCGGAGTAACTTCTGTACGCAGCTCTTCATTTAATTGCATGCGGCGCCAGCGATTACGTAACGCTATAGCTACAGCACGTTTTGCATCCGCTTGGCCTACTATGTGGCTATCTAGTTCGTGAACAATTTCACGTGGTGTCATGTTCGACATATTTATTTCCTTACTGCTGGGAGTAATACTTTTGCTTTATCGTGTTGAAATAAAGACGATAAAATATATTGTTGAGTTAAAGTTCATCGATTGTTTGAGAATGGTTGGTAAACACGCAAATGTCACCAGCAATTTTTAATGACTTTTCGACAATTTCCTTGGCGGAAAGCTCAGTATTTTCTAGTAATGCTGTAGCTGCTGATTGAGCGAAATTACCGCCACTGCCGATAGCGATTAAGTCATGCTCAGGTTGAACAACGTCGCCATTCCCCGTAATGATCAACGAGGCTGTTTCATCCGCCACGGCTAATAAGGCTTCTAATTTACGTAATGCACGATCACTGCGCCAGTCTTTTGCTAATTCAACGGCTGCTTTGGTTAAATGTCCTTGATGTTGTTCAAGTTTACTTTCAAAGCGTTCAAAAAGGGTAAAAGCATCGGCGGTGCCGCCAGCAAAACCAGCTAGTACTTTGTCGTTATATAAACGGCGTACTTTTTTGGCGTTACCTTTCATTACCGTATTACCAAGAGAAACCTGGCCATCGCCACCAATAGCTACTTTGCCATTACGTCTTACAGATACAATAGTAGTCACATCAAACCTCAAAAAATTTAGGCTGATACGGGCGTATCAGCTATATCAATGTAGATTAAATAAGGGTCTGTCGTGAACTTTTCAAGGATGCGTGGAAATTATTTCCATAACCATATTTGGCAAGTGCTGATATTGTTACTACTTAATTTGTGTTTATCTTTTTCTGCATTACGTTTTTTTTCGTATGGGCCTAAAAAAACTTTATGCCATGTGCCGCTTGAGCCTTTGGCAGCACTAATTTGAGCCGATAAACCTGAAAAAGCGATATTGGCTTTCATTACTTCTGCTTGTTTTCGGGTTCTAAACGAGCCACATTGCATTTTATATGGACCTTTTTCGACAACTGCATATTCACCAACTTCAACCTCTTTCGATTTTAGTTGTTCCATATATTGCCATTTTTCTTTAGGGGGCGTTGGTAACTGACTGGCATTTTCTTCATGTTGCGATTGCTCAATTTGCTCGGCAACTGTGGGCGTTTCAATATCTTTTATTGACCATAATAAGTAAGCAAAAGCCGGTAAAGCGATAAGTAACACTAAGGCAATTAGTTTAATTTTTAATGAAAGACCTACTGCAACTTCCGCGTGCTTTGGTTGGTATGGATTACTTTTTTTCTTAGGAGTGCGCGAACGCGATACGTAATCTTGATGAGCCATTATTGCTTATTTATCTATGTTAGAGCGAAAACTTCGGTTATTTTAGCGAATTGGTTTGAAATTAACAGGGAATATTTGTCTTTATTATGGAAAAGCGCACAAGCTACTTTTTTCTTTACACTTTCTTATTTTTATTCCTCACCAACTGAGATCTATTGGGTCGATATCAATTGTCCATCGCACTTTGTTAAGCCATTCGTTTTGCTGACTTTGCGCGATCATTTGTCTAATTGCAGTATGTAATTCTGGTCGAGATTTCGCTTGTAAAATTAAATGAAAACGATATTTTCCCGCTTTCTTTTCCATGGCTGCTGGCATCGGGCCCGCTATTTCACAGGATGATATTGGGGTTTGAGCTAATTGGCGTAAAAACTTTTCAGGATAAGAAGGGTAATTTGCTTCGGCTCGAAACAGGGCTTGATAACCAAACGGAGGCAAATATGCCATTTTACGTTCTGTTAAGCTTTGTTGGGCAAAATGGCGATAACCATTATTGACTAAATCTTGTAATAACGGGTGTTGTGGATATTGTGTTTGTACTATCACTTTACCAGGTTTACTCGCTCGCCCAGCTCGCCCTGCAACTTGTACTAATAATTGCGCCATGTGTTCACTGGCTCGATAATCAAAACTAAATAATGCACCGTCAATATCTAACATGGCAACTAAGGTGACATCAGGGAAATGATGTCCTTTGGCAAGCATTTGCGTACCAATTAAAATTTGATGCTCTTTATCGGTTATCGCTTGCAAACGTTTGGCTAATTCTCCTTTTTTACGGGTACTGTCTCGGTCGATACGCACGGTACTATATTGGCTAAATGTTTCTGTTAAATATTCTTCTATTTGCTCTGTCCCTTGCCCAACGGGTTTTATGCGTACACTGCCACAATCTGGACATTGTTGAGGAATACGTTTTTGGCTAGTGCAATGATGACAAATCAATAAACCTTGCGAACGGTGCAGGGTATAAGGTTTGTTACATCGATGACAATCAGCAACCCAGTGGCATTCATTACAATTGATAGCTGGCGCGAATCCTCGACGATTTAAAAAAACCAGTACTTGTTCGCCTCTGTTAAGCGTGGTGTTGATTAATTGCTTAAGTGGCTTTGAAAGGCCAAATTCTAAGGGTTGATTAGCAACATCAATCAGCGATATTTTCGCTTCTACACTTTTACCCGCTCGTTTGGTTAATTGATGATAATGATATTTATTGGTTAACGCATTTTGTAACGACTCAAAACTAGGGGTTGCACTGCCTAAAACAATCGGAATATTTAATTGTTTAGCCCGTAAAATAGCGATGTCTCTGCCATGATAGCGAAAGCTGTCTTGTTGTTTAAATGAGCCGTCATGTTCTTCATCAACAATAATTAAGCCAAGTTTTGGCAATGGACTAAAAACCGCTGAACGAGTACCAATGACAATCGCTGCACAGTTTTGCAGAGCACTTTGCCACGTATCAAAGCGTTCTTTGTCATTTAATCCTGAATGGTGCAAAAAAATAGGGACATTAAAGCGCTGTTCAAATCGATTTAATGTTTGCGGTGTTAAACCTATTTCAGGGACGAGAACGAGTACTTGCTGATTGTTGGCAAGGACTTTTTCCATGGCCTGTAAATACACTTCGGTTTTACCGCTGCCGGTGACACCATCGACTAGATGACAACTGTATTGTTCCGTTGATTGGTCAATGGCCGAGACAATGACCGCTTGTTCCGCCGATAAATTCAGTTTGTCACTTTCATTTAAATATTTAGTTTGCCAGTGATAAACTTCAATTGGCTTTTCTAATGCGCTAATAAATTGTTTTTCTTCTAAGCTTTTCAATTGTGCTTTGGTATAACCTAAGGTACGAATTTCAGGCCATGTTAATTTATGATGGTTTTCAATGAGCCTTAATAATTGGATTTGTTTTTTTGCGCGGCCTTGTTTAAATGTCTTTATTTTTGTTGGTTCGCAACTTTCATTGAATTGCCAATAATGACAAACCGGTTTTTTTGGTGGCTCTGTTTTTCTCAGTAACACGGGCAGCGCTTGCTGAAAAACATCGCCAATTGGGTGATGATAGTAGCGCGCGGCAAGAGTGAGTAATTTGAGTAACGGTGCAGGTAAGTGAGTATCTGAGTCAATGCGGCTGATAATCGCTTTTAATTTGTCTTTTTCTAAAGGAGTGTCATCGTCCACTGAAATGACAATACCAATGACTTGTCGGTGACCAAAAGGCACGATAACGCGCTCACCAACTAAGCTCTTATCATTAAGTAATGCGTTTGGCACAAGATAAGTGAATAACTGACGCATAGGGACAGGAATGGCAACTTGTATATAAATATCCTGCAGCAAAATGTTCGTCATCTTTTTGTCATTTACGTTGTGGTTATTTTGAATGTTTAGTGATGGCTTGCCAAGCAAAGAGTGTCGATAACATCGATAATTAGTTAAAAAGCGGTAAACGGTTATTTTTTTATCAGTTTTCCTTGCAGTGGTTAAGGCGATCCTTTATTATTCGCCACCATTATTTTTAACTCGTATGGTGCTTAGCAGTCAATAAATACTGACTAAGTGGCGATACGGCCTATACAGAGGTTACCCATGAAAGAAGGCATCCACCCAAATTACGCGGAGTTCAAGGCAACTTGTTCTTGTGGTCACGTAATCACTACTCGTTCTACAGTAGGTAAAGATTTACACTTAGACGTATGTTCAGAATGTCACCCATTCTACACTGGTAAGCAAAAAGCTGCTGAGACTGGTGGTCGTGTTGATAAATTCAATAAACGTTTTGGTGCATTGTCTAAGAAGTAATCTTAGTCAGTTAGCAAAATGTTTAAAAAAAGCGCCGACGGGCGCTTTTTTTATGTCTATGGTTTTAAATCAAACGTTGTTTTAGCTAGGTTAACGTGACTTGTAAATTATCTATCAACCTTGCTTTGCCACAATGAGCTGCTGCTAGTATGACTAACTCATGATCGTCTTCACTAGCAGGTTGTAAAGTTCGAGCATGACAAATGTGAATATAGTCAGTTTTTAAGCCCGCATTATCGATATAACTGGCGGCTTTTTTTGCCAAACCGATAAAATCATTATCTTGCTTAATTTGTTCCGCTAACCATTGAATATTTTGACTTAATGCGGGCGCTACTTTTAATTCCTCTTCGGTTAAGTAACCATTGCGAGAGCTTAAAGCCAGGCCACTTGTTTCACGCATCGTTTCAACCGGAACAATTTTTATTGGCATTGATAAGTCTTCAACCATGGTTTGAATCACTTGTACTTGTTGATAATCTTTTAAACCAAAACAAGCGACATCCGGCTGTACTAAGTTGAATAACTTACAAACGACAGTAGCAACCCCTCGAAAATGCCCAGGTCTGCTTTCGCCACAGTAACCTTCGGAAACATTAGGCACCTCAACATAACTTTGTTTATCTAGTCCTTTCGGGTAAATAATTTCGGATGTGGGCGTAAAAAGTAAGTCGGTATTTGCAGACGCTAATTTCCGTTGATCGTCGGCCATGGTACGTGGATAACTATCAATATCTTCATTTGCTCCAAACTGCATAGGGTTGACAAAAATACTCGCAACCACTTTGTCAGCGTGTTTATGTGCTTCTGTGACCAATGAAATATGACCGTCATGAAGGTTACCCATCGTCGGGACAAATGCGACGGTAAGGCCTTGTTGATGCCAGGTTTTTACGGTCTCGCGAAGTTCACTTATTTCACTGACTGTTTTCATATGTATTACCTTTACGGTTTAGCAAAATCGAGGTTTTTAGCTTGGATGATAAATAGATAATCAGGTGCAATGCTTATTTAAAAATATGCTCATCGCCAGGGAAATTCCCTTTACTAACTTCTGAAATATAAAGCTCGATTGCTTTTTTAATATCGCCAGTATCAATTAAGAAATTACGTGAAAATTTAGGCATATAGCTACACGAAATACCTAATGCATCGTGCATAACAAGAATTTGCCCGTCAGTATCTTTACCGGCACCAATACCAATAGTGGGGATGGTTATCGCCTGTGAAATTGCTTTCCCTAGACCTGCGGGAATACATTCAAGTACTAAAAGTTGCGCACCCGCAGCTTCTAAAGCTTTAGCATGTGCAATCATTTCAAGAGCTTTATCTTCATCTCGACCTTGCACTTTAAAGCCACCAAACACATTAACTGACTGTGGTGTTAAACCTAAATGAGCACAAACTGGAATTCCGCGTTCTACCAACCCTTGAATTGTTTCCGCTAACCAAAGGCCACCTTCTATTTTAACCATGCTTGCACCTGCTTGCATCAGTTTAGCTGCATTGGTAAAAGCTTGTTCTTTAGTGGCATAACTCATAAATGGCATATCGCTGATAATAAGCGCTTCTTCGACTCCACGTTTAACACTCTGCGTATGATAGGCCATATGTTCGATGTCAACAGGTAGAGTATCGTCTTGTCCTTGCAATACCATGCCTAGTGAATCGCCAATTAAAATGGCGTGAATACCTGCTTGGTCAAATAACTTAGCGAAACTTGCATCATAAGCGGTAATGGTTGATATTTTTTCACCATTTTGCTTCATTTTTTGTAAGGTTGCTGTGGTAATTTTTGCCATGATTTTTCCAGAGTTGTAAACGTTAGCTAATGTTTAGTTGGGCTTTATTTTAACGTATTGAGTCTAATTGGCTATGAATTTTTAAATCATTTGTGGCGATGTTTTTCGCAAGAGTTGAAATACTCGTGCCATCAGGCATGACAAGTGTTTCAGCAATTTCGGCTAAAGGAATGATCACAAATTCTCGTACTTTCATGCCATAATGAGGCACCGTTAACCGTTCGTTATTAATGGTTTTATCACCAAATAGAAGAATATCAAGGTCTAAAATACGCGCGCCCCAACGGTTTTCTTTTCGAACTCGACCTGCTTTATTTTCAATTGCTTGTAAATGGTCAAGCAAGACTAAAGCAGGCAATTGTGTTTCAACGGCCATTACGGCATTCATATAATCAGGTTGGTCTTGTGGCCCCATAGGACGACTATAATATAAAGAAGATATTTTAATGCAGTGGGTGTTTGGGATCGTCTTTATTTGCTCAATTGCTAGATGAATTTGAGCTTTAGGATCAGATAAATTACTGCCAAGTCCGATATACGCTAAGGTCATTATTCACTACTTTTAGCGGCTTGATTTCTAGGTTTACGACGTTTACGGGGGGTTCGTCGTTGGGTTGCACCTGACTTTACAATACTTTTTATCATAAGCTGTTGTGTTTCATGATTGTTTTGCTGAAAGTCAGTCCACCATTTAGCTAATTCTGCTAGGTGAGTATTTTCAGCGGTCGCTTCAATTTCACTGCGCAACAATAAAAAGTCGTATCCGGCTCTAAATTTGGGATGCTCGAATGCTTTATAAGCTTGTTTTCCGACTCGCTTGTTAAGCTTATCTTGTAATATCCAGATATCTTTCATTACGGCTTGAAACCGTTTGGGTATCGCAATACTACGTTGTTGTTCAGACATTATTTCGCCTAAGGCATTAAAAAATGCATCTTGCGGCGTCAATTGCGTTTTTGCATGTAATTGAGAAATGTGTTTTTGTAATGGATACCATAAAAAAGCAGCAAATAAAAAGGCAGGGGTAACACGCTTGTTATTATTGATGCGATCATCTGTATTCTTTAAAGCTTGTTCAATAAATGCTAGTAAATAGGGCTCTTCATTGTTATTCAGTGCTTGATCAACAATCGGGAAAAAATAACGAAAAAGTTGATACTCGCGTAATAAATGAAAGTTACTGTAAGCTTTGCCAGAAAGAAATAATTTTAAAAACTCTTCAAACATTCTTGCTGGTGGAATATTTTCAAGTAATGGCGCTAGTGCTTTAATTGGGCGACGAGTTTCTTCGCTAATGTCCATATCAAGTTTGGTGGCAAAGCGAATCGCACGTAACATTCTTACAGGATCTTCGCGGTAACGTGTTTCAGGATCACCAATTAAGCGAATTTTTTTCGCATTAATATCACTGATCCCGTTAGCAAAGTCATAAATTTTGAAGTCGGCTGATGAATAATACAAGGCGTTGATAGTGAAATCTCGACGCTCAGCATCTTCATCAATAGAGCCATAAATATTGTCGCGCAACAACATGCCATGCTCACTTTGTTTAGAGGTTTTTTGGCAATCTTGTTGTTTTTGAGGAGCACTTTCATGGTGTCCTCTGAAAGTGGCAACTTCAATGATTTCTCGGCCAAAAACAATATGTGCTAAACGAAAGCGTCTTCCAATTAATCGGCAATTTCTGAATAAAGCTTTTATTTGTTCTGGTGTGGCATTGGTTGCGATATCAAAATCTTTTGGAGCTAAACCAAGTAAAATGTCGCGAACGCCCCCGCCGACAAGGTAAGCTTCATAGCCAGCTTTATTTAAACGATACAAAACCTTTAAGGCGCTAGCACTGATCAAACTACGAGAAACGGGGTGTTGATCTCGGGTAAAAATTTGTGGGGAGTGATTGATATTTTTAGGTGACGTTTTATTTTTTTTCTTACCTAAAACTTTTTTGCACAAATTGATCACGCTTTTAATGGTAACTGCCTATAGAAATGAAGGATAACGGCGCAATAATATAACAGTGAAGCTAAAAAGAGAATGAAAAAACGGCATCTTAACCATTTTATTGCTTAGTTTAATTGGATTTCTTGTTTTTTAGGAACAGAATCAAGCTGCCAATGTGTAATTGCCCACTGAATGATTTCATCTACAGGTAAATGCTTCAAATCATTCGGTGGTTGTTGACCTAAAAATTGTAACGCGGCAAATAGGGCGGGTTGCGGCTTGTGATTATCTATCGCGGGTGCTTTATTTTGCTTGCTCAGTTTGTAGCCTTGCTCAGTAACGGCCAGCGGAATATGACCGAATACAGGTGCTTTTATATTTTCACTCAGGTGATTATTATCTTGTTTTGACTGAAACAAATGACTAAATGCTTTATCAGACAAAAGTTGATAAAAGCTTAATTGACGTGCGGTGGGCTCGAGTAGGTCGCAACCGCGAATTACGTGACTAATATTTTGGTATATATCATCAGCGACTACGGCAAGTTGATAAGCAAATAAACCGTCTTTTCTTCGGATTATAAAATCTTCTTTTGCCAGGGCCTTATTACATTGTACTTGCCCTTGGATGAGATCGGAATATTGATCAATTTGAACTTGGTTAATAACCCTAATGGCATTTTGATTATTATCTAGATTTAAGTGACGACAATGTCCTTGATAAATACCACCATTGGCTTTGATTTTCGCTCGAGTACATTGACAATAATAACAATGGTGCTCTGCAAAGAGCTGTTCAATAATATGTTGATAGTAATCAGTCTGGGTGCTTTGAAAAAGAATATCTTCGTCCCAGTGTAAACCGAACGCGTCTAATGTTTTTAAAATATGGGCGCTGGCGCCTTGTTTTTCTCGCGGGGGATCAATATCTTCAATCCTAACGAGCCAAGTACCATTGTTTTTTTTTGCCTCTAAATAACTCGCAAGGGCGGTAATTAACGAGCCAAAATGAAGGTGACCAGAAGGGGAAGGAGCAAAGCGACCACGGTATTGAACGAGTGGTCGCATCATGTCACTAGCCGTCATCTATAATGATGGTTAACCAGCTAACTGACGTTCTTTAATTTCAGCTAAGGTTTTACATTCAATACATAAATCTGCTGTTGGTCTTGCTTCTAAACGGCGAATACCGATTTCGATACCGCAAGTTTTACAAAAACCAAAATCATCTTCTTCGATTAACTGTAAAGTTTTTTCAATTTTCTTGATAAGTTTACGTTCCCGATCTCGAGTACGTAATTCAAGGCTGAACTCTTCTTCTTGTGCAGCACGATCAACGGGGTCTGGGAAATTTGCTGCCTCGTCTTGCATATGAGTCACCGTACGGTCAACTTCTTCACGAAGTTGTACACGCCAAGCATCAAGAATTTTCTTAAAATGCTCTGATTGCTCAGCGTTCATGTATTCTTCACCAGCTTTTTCTACGTAAGGTTCTACACCTGCTAAAGCTAATATGCCTAATGCTTTTTTGTTGTTTGGCATGCTTATTCTCCTAATGCTGCGTACATCAAATAACGCGTAAATTCTATTATTTGATTGCATGTGCCAATTATAATAGATCTTAATTATCAGAACTATATTGTGTTGCGGTGTTTAAAATTCAAGAAAAAATTAAAAATAAATATTAATCAAATTAAATCAAAGGGTTAGCTGATAGGCTTATCCTGTGTTGATGTCTACCTTACCCGCAAGCCCACTTTTTTATCAAGTTTTGCTATACCGCGTCAATGTTTTACTGAGATTATTTCACGCTTAAAGGGTTTTCAAGCGTTATATTGATGCCTTCGAGCTTATTGTCAAAATGGGCTTGATAAGCGATAACTTCAACGCCTTTTTGTCTTGCTAACTGCAAAAGATGAGCATATTTTTCATCTATATGGGCTGCCGCTTTTACGGAATTTATACCTGAATGAAGCACGGCAAAAAATAAAACTGCACGATTGCCCTGCTCTACAACTTCAATTAATTCACGTAAATGTTTTTGGCCTCGTTCAGTTTTAGCATCAGGGAAGTATCCTTGCTGTTTTTCGAGCAAGGTGACGCTTTTGACTTCAATAAAGGTTGCTTTGCCTTGCTCGTCAATGAGGTGAAAATCAACTTTACTACCCTCATTGCCATATTTTACTTCACGTTTTAAATCCGTGAAATTTTTAAGTTCGCTAATTTTTTGATTAATTAATGCTTCTTCCACGAGCTGATTTGCTCGAATGGTATTAACACAAATCCAATGTTGTTCCTTTGTTTGAGATAACTCCCAACTAAAGGGGTATTTACGTTTTTTATTCCCTGAAACACTATAATAAATTGTATCACCAGAAGTGGCACAACCGGTCATAGCGCCTGTGTTTGCCACATGAATGGTTGTCTCTGTACCGTCTTCAAGCGTTACATCCGCGAGAAAGCGTTTATAACGTTTAATTAACGTGGCTTTTTGAGCATGAATTTGCATGATTTAAAGTAAGCGAGTTGATTTTTTATTATGTTACGTTAAGACAAGTTAAATCGCGAATTACTTTCTTTTTCGCAAGGTGAGTTTGAAATAGCGATAAATTTATCAAAGCCAGTAGCCTGCTGTATCACTAAAGCAAAGAAAGCGGTTATAGATGTTTTTTATAATTGTTAAATTGCTTATATAGTTGTCACTTACGTAAACAACCTCTAGGCTTAAATATGTAAAACTAGGTAAAGTTTTCAAGATAGACTAGTCTCTTTAAGTGGCTGAATAAAATAAAAATAGGGAAGATACATGTTTGGATTAACGAAAGAAAATTTAAAAAGCAGCGCTCTTTTTATCCTCTATATAATGTTGCTACCATGCTTTTCATGGAGTACTAATGCTACTGAGTTAGTTTCCCCCTCAAGTTTAATTATAAAAGCTAAAGGCATGTTAGATGTACGAAATGCCAAAATAGTGTCTCCCGCAACATTAATCATTAAAAATGGCAACATAGAATCTATCAACCCAGACGTTCTCCCTAAAAATCTAGCGATAATAGATTTGAGTAGTCAAATATTATTGCCCGGTCTAATTGATACGCACACGCATATTACCAGTGATTATTTTACGGGTGATGACTGGACTACCGCAATAGCAAAACAAACAGCTGCGGATTGGGCATTACAGGGCGTTAAATTTTCTCGCGATGTGCTTGATGCTGGCTTTACAACCATTCGTGATTTAGGGGCTCAACCTGGTTTTCCTGATGTGGCATTAATGAAAGCGATAAATGCGGGATATGTCGACGGTCCTGATATTTGGCCGGCTGGACACGCTATTTCAATGACGGGCGGACATTGTGATTGGACAGGTTATGCGCCAGGCATTGCCGAATTAGGGCCAAAATCTGGGATAGCAGATGGCGTTGTTGAAGTCATGAAAGCTGTTCGATATCAAGCTAAATATGGCGTCAAAGTAATAAAGGTTTGTGCCACTGGCGGAGTTTTTTCATTTTCACAAAATGCCGAGATTGGTGCACAGCAATATACCTTGGATGAATTGAAAGTCATCGTTCGAGAGGCACATAAATTAGGGTTGAAAGTCGCCGCTCACGCACATGGAACCAAAGGTATAAATGCAGCCGTTATCGCTGGCGTCGATTCAATCGAGCATGGCTCTATTTTGACTGAAAAATCAATCAAACTTATGAAAGAGCGAGGCACATATTTGGTCCCTCAAACTTATCTAAATGAATTTGAGTTACCTCCTGAAACCCCTGCGGCAACAGTAGCCAAAAGTAACTATCTCAAACCTCTAGTAGTAAATAGCTTAACACTTGCCTATAAAGGCGGGGTTAAGATGGCTTTTGGTTCAGATAATGGCGTTTTTCCGCATGTAAATACTGCACTCGAGTTCGAGTCTTTAATACGTCATGGTATTACAGCGGCAGATGCACTGCGTATGGCAACAATTTTTGCTGCTGATCTATTAGGTGTGGAGGACAGAGGTGAGCTTGCGTCAGGAAAGCGAGCCGATATTATCGCCGTTCAGAGCAATCCTCTTGAGAATATTAGCGCGATGAAGAGTGTGACATTCGTGATGAAACAAGGCGTAGTTTATAAACAATAAATTGGATTTTCATTGAAGGAAAGTAGCGTTTTAGGCTCATTTTAACGTTATTAATGACACCATACTCGGTCAATTAAATCGTCTAAACGCCATTAAATTGAGTTCAAAGTCAGCTTTGAACTCATGCCTCTTAGCCATCTGCAGAAGTTTTATTTTTATATTTTAGTAAATGCTTTATGATCTTGTATTAAGAGTGAGCAAAAGGTACTTTATACAAAATTTACATCTTTTTGAAATAAACTGAAAGTAAGTTAAACAGGCTGTTGGAATAACATTTTGGCATTCGACACAGTCTTAAATTGATACCTTTATATGACTCAACCAACATACACAGTAGAGCTAAAAAATAATATCGTTGTGGCGAAAATTTCAGGCGACTGGAATATACACGCTGACATTGGTTATTTAACACTACTCGATGAAACTATCTCTCGGGTAAGAAATGATCGATGGGCATTATTTGCTGATCTTCGCGGTTGGCGAGTTTCTGAGGAAGTGATTAATTTCAAACACAATCGAATAATCCAGTTAGCGAGAAAAAACCAGCAAATAGAATGTTGGCTAGTAGATGATATAGACCAAGGAAAACACATACAGCATCATATTGATAATGCAGGTGTTCCTTTACATAAATTTAACCACAGAGAAGACGCAGAAAAATTGCTCATTGAGAACGAGTTTTACCTTTAAAGAAATTCAAACTGAACTAATTACTATACCGCCTTCAAGGTTCGCTTCCTCTCAAAAGTGTTACTTATCGCTTTTAGTTTATTGAGCAGCGTCAATTGAAAAGTTTGGCCATCTTAGGCTAAATCTAATGACCCACCGATATTGCGTTTTTTATCCTTTATTATTTGCAACTTGAATTGTTTGATTAAAAAAATTCTCAGTAGTGTAGAATTAGCTAAAGCCTAATTGAGAGAAATTATAGTTATGAATTCAACGTGTCAGATATCACTAATTAATCAACCGATACTTGCCGATTGGCAGCGTGAAAAGTTAGTTCAAATTCACGAAGGTAAAGTTTATATTTATCTTCCCGTATCCGATAAATTTCCTTTACAAAACATTCAAAAAGCTGCGCGTAGTATCGAAAAAATGGGCGTAGACACTGCTACCTTGGTTGGTGAGTTATGGAGTGAAGATACGCAATGGGCATTTGCTTTAGGCTTTACCTGTGCTGAAAAATTAACATCGGTTGAGTTTACCGGTGAAAAATCATGTGTTGATTCTTTAAATAACAAATTGGCTGTTTTTGGATGGGCACGAGATTTAACTAACCAAACGCCAACGCAATTACCTCCTGAAAGCTTGGCGAAATCGGCTATTGATTATATCACGGCACAAGCTCCTGATAAGGTTACCGCTAAGGTGATAGCAGGAGAAGCATTAGAAAAAGAGGGTTGGGTTGGCATTTATAACGTAGGTAAAGGGAGTATTCATCCGCCTTGTTTGCTTGAATTAGATTTTAATCCGAGCAAAGCTGAGAAGACACCTGTTTCAACTTGTTTGGTCGGCAAAGGCATTACCTTTGATAGCGGTGGTTACAGCATCAAATCGAATGCAGGCATGTTTAATATGAAAGCAGATATGGGTGGTGCGGCGGTTGTTGCTGGAGCATTGGCTCTAGCGATTCGTCAAGGACTGAATCAACGCGTTAAGCTAATTTTATGTTGTGCGGAAAATATGATCTCCAGTCATGCCTATAAGCTGAGTGATATTTTAACCTATAAAAATGGGGTGACTTGTGAAGTCGCTAATACGGACGCCGAAGGCCGTATTGTTTTAGCCGATGGACTATTATTAGCGGCAGAAAGTGAGCCTGCAATGATCATTGATGCAGCAACCTTGACCGGTGCATCAGTCATGGCAACAGGAGGCGATTATTCAGCCTTGTTTTCACTCGATCAAAAGTTAGCTGATCAAGCTAAGCTTACTGCAAAAGCGGTAAACGAACCTTTATGGCAACTACCTTTAGAGATTTGGCATCAAGAAAAATGTCCGTCAGAATTTGCTGATACGGCAAATAGTCGACCTATTCCAGGCGGTGGCCCAGGAGGGGCAAGTAATGCCGCAGGTTTTTTATCGCGTTTTGTCCCCAATGAAGGGAAGGGGTGGCTACACTTTGATTTATCAGCGGCTTATAACGGTAACAGTAATAGGCTATGGGCAGCAGGAGCCACAGGGTTAGGTATTGCGACAATAGCGAACTTACTAACGAGTGAGCCATCTAAATAAGCGATACTCATTATTAACAAAAAAGAGCGCAAATCGCGCTCTTTTTTGTTTATTTATCATCTTCAACCTTGTTTTTACATGGCATTTGATTGTTCGACAACAAAGCTTTCTAACCAATTACGGGCACTATAAATATCACTAAAGACATGAAAAGTGAGATTGCACCCTTGGTATATTCGACGTAATTGCATTTGTTGCAGATCGGCAGAGCTACTTTCTAAAATCACGGTAGCATTGGCGATCATGCCTTTTTTCATTCGATATTTTGTGACTTCAATTAAGGCTTGTTCTGCTTCTGGTGAGAACACGCTATTTCCATAAAAAGTCACTAATAATCCCCATGTTTTTCCTGAAAATTTTTCACATGCATCGTACATGTCTTGAATGTAAAGATCGGCAGTCAGTTCATTGAAGGGGCCATGGGCATCTACGACTAAAATGTTTTCTTGGGGTTGAATAGTGTAATTGCCATGTTCTGCAAATTGCATGTGTTATCTCCTGCCGTTAAAGGGATAATATAGATAGCAATTTTTTCAGGGCCTGCCAAGTAAGCAGATTTATCAAAAGAAGCAAATTTTTAAACGCTTAATAATCAGGTAGTTATTTTTGTACTATCGAGCAAGAATACTAGGTCGTTTTAAACTGGATTTTACAAGGGTGAAATAATATCTGCGGTTACTTCCAACCAAGTTTTTCTTCAAAATCGCTATCTAACGTTTTAGCAAAATGTTTTGCTTCGATAGCAGCTTCTTCTAATAACTTATCTTCCTCAGTTTCTGGAATATAGGGATCTACTTTTACGGGGTAACCCGTTTCGTCTGTTGCTAAAAAGGTGATAAAACAACGATTGGTAATAATAATGTTGTCTTCTTTTGGGTAGCCAGCCCGAACCACTACATATATGTGCATGCTTGTTTTACCCGTATGTACGATACGTGCAGTCACAGTGATCATTTGACCAACTAAAATAGGGCGAATAAACCGAATACCATTTGCAGAAATAGTCACACAATAGCGTTTACTCCATTGAGCTGCGCAAGCATATGATGCTTGATCAATCCATTTCATCACCATACCACCGTGCACTTTTCCACCAAAATTTACATCGGTTGGCTCCGCAAGAAATCTAAACTCAACAATATTACTATTTTTCATGGTTTAACCTTAGAGGGGGTTTGCTTGATTATAGTAAAAATCAAAAGGTTAGCTAATTTAATAGGTAGGAAAATAAAAAGGCTTCAATAAATGAAGCCTTGACTGTTGATTTTGATTGTTTAACGCGCTTATGGTTGGCTTATTTCCCACACACTTACTGAGCCTGAGATTTCATTACCAACAATTAACATAGCATTTGATGTCGCCGTGGCAGGAATAAAAGACATGCCTTCTGGGGCTAAATCGCCAGTAATTTCTGCTTCTTCAGTCGTTCCTCGGTTGATAAAATAATCAACAAAGCTTACGTTAAATGGGTTAGTAATGTCGTAAATCATGATCCCTGACATTCTTTCTAAACCAATAAACGCATAGGTATTTTCACCAATTTTTCCAATGGTAAGCGCTTCAGGCTCAGCACCTTTTGCATCAGAACGAGTATCACCTTCGTTAGTATCTTCGTCGTTATTAAAAGCTTGTCCGTGAATGGCCGCGGTTATTTTGCCAACGTCATCACCTGAATCAAAAACGATATTGCCATTTTGATCCCAAATTGAAAACGAGCGCGCACCGTACGTGTATAGTTGGTCATAATCACCATCGCCATCGATATCCCCTTTGACCATGGAGACTTTTAGTCTACCAATATCATCGTCGTCATTATTTACCTGTGAAAAAGCAATAGGATCTAAAGGTAAATCTTCAACGCGGCTTTCATCGATATAGGCAAGACAACCGTCATCTTCATCATAATCAAGGCCGCCTTTTGCAGTACAATCAGCTTCAGAGCTTGCGTCAAAGAAATATTCTCGGCCATCTCCTTCATTAGCACTGATAATAAAATTCGCATCTTGCCATGTGAACGTTGCAATAGTGTCTGGTTGATACATGCCATATAAATTTTGATAGGTTTTGAAATTGATACCACCATCTTTATCTGATGCATCTATTTGATAATTAGACCAGTCCTTAAACCCTAAGCCTTTTACTTCTTCTAATGTATTGGTGGCTAAATTAACAATTGCGATTGCGTTATTTTCTTGAATTGAAACAAATGCTGTTTGGCTGTCTGATGAAATAGCCACGTATTCAGGCTCAAGATCCATCGCAACGGTAGTATTAATTAATTGGCCACTGATTGTTCTACCTGAGGGATTAGCGAACATAACACCTTGTGAAATAAGTTCCGCTTTTTTATCATTAAATGCAGTAAAATCAAGGTTTATTGCAGTATCTGAAATAACACCATCGTTGATATCGATTATAGAGATGCTACCTTCAGGATCTATCGTATAATCGCCACTTGGCTCACCTTCATTGGCAACAACTACTTTAGTACCATCTTTTGAAAATGTTACCATATCGGGTAGATGACCCACTTGTACATTTTTGATAAAGCTTGGTGTTGCACCAGAAATATCATAAAAGGCGATAAAGCCTAAATCGCCTGTTTCTTCAGCCGCCATCGCAACAGCCATCATATTTAGGGTATTTGAGATAGCGACACTATTAGCATCACCCGCAGTGTTAACTGATAAATCTAATTGCATGACTGACGTCATATTTGTGTTAGTGACGACACCTTCACTGTCTTTGGTCAAAGCCGCAGGGTCAATATTGTTTAAGTCTAAGACATCAACCGTGGCTTTCTCCCCTGAACTATTAATGGCGTAAATCCAACCAGTTGATTGTTGATATTGTACTATTTCAGCGGCACCTTCAGGTGACTCAACATTTAATACGGCACGAGCCACAAGTGACGTCGTTAAAGAGTTCGTGGCGTTTTTACCGTCTTCGCCAGCAACCCCTTGTTCGCCTTGCGTTCCCTGTTCGCCGGTTAAACCTGTTGAACCAGTTGCACCGTCTTTGCCATCATCACCATCACAAGCAGTGAGAGACACAAGTAATAAACCTGCTAAAGATATATTTTTAAGTGTTATCATTATTTTACCATTAAGTGAGTCGAATTATTTTTCAATACTTTATGGCATGTTTGTGACAAAAATTTTGCGCAGAGATGACAGTATAGTGACGTATCGATGACAACAATTAGTCATTTCATTAGGCGTTAATACACCGTTTAAATAAGTAGAACGACATTCCTGTCTCGTTAAATGTATGGAACTTCTGCTATAAGTCCTTAAAATAAAAGTATGAAAAAGATAAAGTAAATTTACATGCCAACGCCTTTACCTATTGATAACCTCAAAGCTAAATTTCTGAGTAGTTTGAAATTACATCGCACATTGATTTTATCCGCCGAACCTGGAGCGGGTAAGTCCACTCGATTACCGTTATGGTTATTAGCAGAGCAACCTGAATTGCCGGAGTTGTCACAACGTAAAATCTATTTACTACAACCAAGGCGTGTCGCGGCAAAAAATATTGCGACCTATTTAGCTAGTCAATTAGGAGAAACCGTTGGAAAACGTGTCGGTTATCGGCTCCGTAATGAAAGTAAGGTGTCTGAATATACTCGTTTAGAAGTGATCACCGAAGGCGTCTTCGTGCAAATTATGCAAGCGGATCCTGAATTAACTAATACGTCACTAGTGATCTTTGATGAATTTCATGAGCGTTCATTGCAAGCGGATCTAGCATTTGCTATAGCTCGCGATATTCAACAGGGGTTACGAGAAGATTTAACTTTATTGTTAATGTCAGCAACGTTAGCCAGTGATGAATTAGCAAATGCTTTACCTGATGCCGTCTGTTTACATATCCAAGGTCGCAGTTTTCCCGTTACTCTTGAATATCAGCCAATTAAAAATAATCAGCCTTGGCGAGAACAAATACTTGCAGTGATCCTGCAAACACTGAAAATGCATGATGGCTCAATGTTAGTTTTTTTGCCAGGTAGCGGCGATATCCGTTACCTTGCTTCGGCATTAAATAAGAGAGCGAATGATACGTTAATCATTTGTCCGCTTTATGGTGACCTTAGCCTTGTTGAACAACAACAAGCGATTAAACCATGCCAAGCCAATGTTAGGAAAATTGTCCTCACCACTAATATAGCTGAAACAAGCTTAACCATTGAAGGCATTAATATTGTTATCGACTCTGGTCTTGAAAAAGTAGCCCTTTATGATGAAAGCACGTTAACCAATAAATTAACACAGCGAAATATCGCTAAATCTTCTGCGATACAACGAATGGGCAGGGCAGGACGATTATCGTCGGGTCACTGTATTCGATTATTTGATGAAGAAGAGTTTCATCGACGAGCAATGCAAAATGGTCTCGCTATTCATCAAGCGGATATTTTGCCTGTTGTGATTGAAGCCGCACGTTGGCAAGTCAGCCGTTTAAAAGACATGCCATTTTTAGATCTTCCCAATGAAATAATGGAGGAGCAAGCTTGGCAAACATTAAAAAATATTGACGTTGTCGACGACAAAAGGCAGTTAACCCGTCATGGACAACAAGTTGTTAACTTATCCTGTCATGCACGGTTTGCGCATATGATTATTCAAGCAAAGTCGCTTGAAAAAAAATATCACTGTCAAGGACTGGCTTATCTCGCTTGTATCTTAGCGGCATTATTAGAAGAGCGAGATGTTTTTTCAATTGAGCAAGCGCGCGACAATAGCGATATTGTGCAACGGGTACGTTTTATTCTTTCAAAAACTCAAAATTATAAAGCGCGGCAAATAATGCGACAAGCCAATAAACTCGCTGAAAACATATCAATTGAATTAGGCAATTCGCAGCAAATAGAAAAGTTACCGCTTGATAATCTAGGTTTACTGGTTTATTTAGCGTACCCAGAAAGGTTATTAAAAAGAAGAAATGATCAGGGGGATTACTTAGCCAGTAATGGTAAAGGCATTAAATTAGCATTTGCTGATGCGTTAAACAACGAAGAGTATTTAGTGGCTGCCCATGTCACTCAGTTTCAGCAGCAACTGCAATTACGTATTGCTGCTATTGTTGATATTGAACAGCTTCTAGCCTGGTCTTTGGTAAAAACTAGCATGCACGAACATCTTACGTTTGATGAAAAGTCAGGACGAATTTTGGCGGTGAATCAGCAGAAAATAGGTGCCATTCTTCTTAAAGAAAAACCAGATAAATCGCTAATTAGTGGAGAAAAAATTTTTGCTTTATGGCAAGCGCAATTACGCAAAAATGGCCTGTCTTTATTAAACTGGCAATCTGAAGATAAAAACTTATGGTTACGATGGCAATGGCTTAACTTAACGTTTAGTGAATTGAAACTTCCTGACGTAAGTGAGCGTTCACTTATTGAAAGGTCGTCGTTATGGTTACAACCTTTCATTAGCGATATAACCCATCGTGCTCAAATTGCAAAGTTGAATGTCTCAGAAATGCTATTAACTTTGCTTGATTATCAACAGCAACAACAATTGAATACCTATGCTCCGAGTTATTACGTGGGTCCAACGGGAAGAAAATGTGCCATCCGTTATAGCCTTGAACAAGCGCCAATTGTTTCTTTACCAATGCAAGAAGTTTATGGTTTAAAAATAACGCCAACGGTTGGCGGAAACAGTGCTAAGGTAAATTTAACTTTTGAACTGCTTTCTCCTGCACAAAGGCCTATTCAAGTGACTGCTGATTTAGCAGGCTTTTGGCAAGGGAGTTATAAAGCAGTACAAAAAGACATGAAGGCTCAATACCCGAAGCATTACTGGCCTGATGATCCTGCTAGTGCTCAACCAACAAACAAAACCAAAAGGCATATGAAAGCGCCTTAACGTGGTTTACAATGGTTTTTTTAGCTTATTTAACGTATTAAAATTTTATGACTTTACTTATCACCTATTTAGCGATTGCCATTGGTGTTTCATTTTTATGTTCCATTCTAGAAGCGGTTTTATTATCGGTTACGCCGAGTTTTGTTGAAAAAACGCTAAAACAACGACCGTTAGGTGGCAAGGTGCTCAAAACGGTTAAAAAAAATATTGATAAGTCTATTTCAAGTATTTTGATTTTAAACACTTTTGCTCACACTATGGGGGCTGCTGGGGTAGGTGCACAAGCGATAAGAGTGTTTGGCGAAGAAAAAGAAACCTTAATTGCATTCTTACTAACGTTAGCCATTTTATATCTATCAGAAATCATTCCAAAAACCATTGGCGCTAAGTTCTGGCGTAAATTAGCGATTCCTTCTGCCTATATCATCAGCTTTTTAGTGAAAGTTGTTTATCCGTTGGTATGGTTCTCATCTTTGGTAACTCGGTTATTTAATAACGGTAAATCGGATGTTGTGAGTCGTGATGAAATCAGAGCTTTTGCTGCGTTAGGGCATAAAGATGGCTCTTTATATCATCAAGAAAATCAGTTGGTTGAAAATATTTTAACTTTGCGAGAAATGAAAGTTATCAATATTTTAACGCCTCGAAGTGTTGTACATGCGCTTGATCAACAAACGTCAGTATCTGATGCTTTGGCTGCTGAGAAAACCGCAAATTTTACCCGTATTCCTGTTTTTGACCAAACGGTTGATAATATTGTTGGTGTGGTATTAAAAGCCCATTTATTTCAAATAGAATTGCAAGGAAAGGGAGAGCAACCTATACAATCAATTATGTTGCCAATCCATCGGGTGTCAGAAAACTTACCCGTATTATTGTTACTCGATATTTTTATTAAACGTAATGATCATATTTTTCTTGTTGAAGACCAATTTGGTCAAACCGCTGGTCTAGTGACACTTGAAGATGCAATAGAAACCTTACTTGGGCGTGAAATCGTCGATGAAAGTGATCAAGTCGTTGATATGCAGAAGTTAGCGAAAGCACAATTTCGACAACGTTTAAAGTCTAATAATGTAAAAGTGTCTGAAGAGCATTCATCAGAAAAAGAATAACGAGGCATTGGTGTCAGAAAAACAGAAAACGCCTACAGAAGGTAATAAAAAACAAGCGTCTAAATTAAAGTGGGCGCTTGTATTGTCCGCAAAACTTACCTTCATTTTACTCATTTTATTAGCATTTTATACCTTGTATCTTGATGCGAAAGTGGTTGAAAAGTTTGAAGGACAACGCTGGCAAGTTCCGGTACAAGTGTTTGGCAAGGTCGAACGTTTTCACTTAGGCGATGAAATTAATTTAACTCGCTTGAAAGATAACTTGTTACTTACGGGATATCGACATACTAATGCGGTTAAAAAGCCGGGCGATTTTGCCATTTCTAAAAAACGCATCATTATATATCGTCGTGCTTTTGACTTTGGCGCAGGTGTTGAAGCGTCTGATATCGTCACTATCGATGTCAAATTAAAAGGTCAAATTCAAGAAGTAAGTCAATTATATCTTGATAATCAAACTACTAATTATGTTGAAATTGAACCTTATTTAATGGGGCGAATCATCCCCGAAAATAAAGAAGATCGCGTGTTGATCCCTTTGCAATCGGTTCCCGAAAAACTACTCGATACTTTGTTAATTGTTGAAGACAGAGACTTTTATTTTCATGCTGGTATTTCCCCGCTGGGTATTTTACGAGCACTTTATAATAATTTAAAAGCCGGAAGAACCGTGCAAGGGGGGAGTACTTTAACGCAGCAATTAGTCAAAAATATGTATCTAACGCGCGATAAAACACTATGGCGCAAAGTGAATGAAGCTATCATGTCGCTGTTGTTAGAGTATCGATACAGTAAAGATCAATTACTCGAAGCGTATATAAATGAAGTTTACTTAGGACAGCATTTTGCCAATGGTATATATGGCTTTGGTTTGGCTGCAGAATTTTATTTTGGCGAAAATATCGCGCAACTTAGCAATGCACAAATGGCGACGTTAATAGGGGTGATAAAAGGACCGAGTTATTATGATCCTTGGCGCTATCCTGTGCGCACTAAAAAACGACGAGATTTAGTGCTGAAGTTGATGTTTAAAGAAGAATATATGTCGAAAGAGGATTACTTATTAGCGTTAGAAACACCTCTTGAAATTAGAACGTCACGTCGATTGGCACCCAAAAAACAGAAATTTCCCGCTTATTTGCAATTAGTTAAAAAAGAATTATCTGAGTTGCTTTCACCAGCTTTACAACAATCGGGCATACGAGTTTTTACCACCTTTTCAGTGTCTGAACAAATCGCTTTAGAAAAAACAGTTAATAAACAATTGATTGAACTAGCGAAGAAAAATGAACACGATCTGCAAGTCGCTATGATATTAACCGATATTAAAAGCGGTGAAATTAAAGCACTCGTTGGGGATAAAAAAAGTGGCTACGCTGGATTTAATCGTGCATTAAATGCTAAGCGACCGATTGGCTCCTTAATTAAACCCGCTATTTATCTTGCCGCATTAGAGCGTTATCAACAATATCAGTTAGGCACATTACTCGATGATAAAGCATTAAGTTTTGATTTAAACGACGGTGAAGTCTGGCGACCTAAAAATTATGATGGAGAGTATCGTGGCAAAGTCTCTATTTTTACAAGTTTAGTTAAATCATTAAATATACCTACGATTAATTTGGGGATGGCATTAGGTTTAGATAATGTCGCTGATATTATTCATTTATTAGGGTATAACGATGATATTACTTTAAGACCTTCGTTATTACTTGGGTCGATTAATATGTCGCCTTATCAAGTAAATCAGCTATATTTGCCTATCGCTAATCAAGGTGAGCATGTGCAAAGCCATGTAGTTGAGTCAGTCATTTCAGCGCAGGGTGAAACGCTCTTTCAACATGTGGTTGAATCTACTCCATATTTTTCTGTACAAGCGAGTTATTTAACCGATTTTATGTTAACGCAAGTCACACAACAGGGCACCGCAAGATCGCTCAGTTGGCGATTAAAAAATAAAGTAGTCGCCGGTAAAACCGGAACGACTAATGATCAACGTGATAGTTGGTTTGTTGGCTATGATGCTAAACATATGGTCACAACATGGTTAGGGCGAGATGATAATAAAGCGACTGATTTTACTGGCAGTAGTGGTGCACTGACCTTATTTGCCGAATATTTACAGCAAATTGGTGTCGTGAACAAACAAATAGCACAGCCAACAGGTGTCAAACTTGTACCATTTGACCAAGAAACTGGGCACGCCTTAGAAGTTGCGTGTAACAATGCCATTCTCTATCCCGCTATTTATGAAGGCTTAAAATTAAACGATTCATGCAAGCAGCATAAAACTGAACAAACTAAAGAGCCTTCGTGGTTTGAAAAACTTTTTGGCGGGTAAAATAACCCGCCATGCGATTATTTATTATAATAAATAATAATCATTTGCATCTGTCATGTTGAGTTTGCATGAGCTTTCAAAATAAATAGATTTTTGCTGAGGTAACTGCCTTATTTACCTTGTAAAAAATAGGGGTTTTCTTTATGATCAGAAAAATTTTTTGTCGTTAGTTTCATTTGAACAAAAAAGAACCGGTGTGTGTGTGGCACTGATTTAGTTTTCGTAAACAACGAACATGTTTAAATAAAATAATAATTGGAGATGTTGGATGAGCAATACGCCCGTGAATAACGGCCGTCGACGCTTTTTAACTGCTGCTACTTCGGTAGTTGGTGGTGTTGGTGTTGTCGGTGTGGCAGTGCCTTTCATTGGATCTTGGAACCCAAGTGCGCGTGCGAAAGCTGCCGGGGCTCCCGTAGAAATCAATGTAGGTAAATTACAGCCTGGTCAATTAATTCGTGCTGAATGGCGCGGTAAACCCGTCTATGTGATACGTCGTACGGAAGAAACGTTAAACGCTTTAGCCAATCACGAAGATCAATTACGTGATCCACAATCTGCGGAACCTCAACAGCCTGAATATGCAGCCAATGCATACCGTTCTATCAAACCTGAATATATGGTGGCGCTAGGTGTATGTACTCACTTAGGTTGTGCTCCAACATATCATCAAGGTACTTTTGAAGAACAAGTTGAAGGTGTTAAAGACGGTTTCTTCTGCCCATGTCATGGTTCAAAATTTGATATGGCTGGTCGTGTATTCCAAGGTGTTCCTGCTCCTACTAACTTAGTAGTGCCAGAGCATTCATTCCCAACTGAAACCACCGTCTTAATTGGTGTTGGTCAAGGAGAAGCGTAATGTTTGCAAATTTTATGGCTTGGATTGACAAGCGTTTACCCGTAACAGATTGTTGGAATAAGCATTTAGCACAATATCCAGCACCTAAAAACTTTAACTTTTGGTATTTCTTTGGCTCGTTAGCCATGTTGGTTTTAGTCAACCAAATTTTAACGGGTATTTGGTTAACCATGAACTATGAGCCTTCAGGCGAAGGCGCTTTTGCATCAATCGAATACATCATGCGTGATGTTGATTACGGTTGGTTGTTACGTTATATGCATTCAACAGGGGCTTCGGCATTCTTTATTGTTGTATATATGCATATGTTCCGCGGCATGATGTATGGTTCTTATCAAAAACCACGTGAATTATTGTGGATTTTTGGCATGTTAATCTTCTTAGTATTGATGGCTGAAGCCTTTATGGGTTACTTATTACCTTGGGGTAATATGAGTTATTGGGGAGCACAAGTCATTATATCGCTCTTTGGTGCTATCCCTGTCATTGGTGAAGAATTAACGATATGGATCAAAGGTGACTATGTAATCTCTGGTGCCACACTTAACCGTTTCTTTGCATTACATGTAGTTGCGCTACCACTGGTATTGGTTGTGTTGGTTTTCTTACATATTTTAGCCTTACATGAAGTGGGTTCTAATAACCCTGAAGGGACTGATATTAAGAAACCTAAAGGTAGTGTCAAACCGGAAGAACTTAGTAAGTTTAAATTCCATAAACATTATTCTGATAAATACGATATTGTCGACGCGATACCGTTCCATCCATACTATTCGGTTAAAGATATTATGGGTGTGGTTGGTTTCTTAATATTATTCTGTTGGGTGATGTTCTTTGCTCCAGAAGGTGGTGGTTACTTTATTGAGGCGCCAAACTTTGAACCTGCAAATGGTTTGAAAACGCCAGAGCATATTGTTCCAGTATGGTATTTTGGACCTTTCTTTACCATTTTACGTGTTATTCCTGACAAATTATTAGGGATGATCACCATGTTCGCAGCGATCGGTATGTTATTCGCCTTACCATGGTTTGATCGTGGTGCCGTTAAAGCACTTAAGTATCGTAGTAAAGTACATTTCTTAAACCTAACTCAGTTTGCTATTTGTTTTATCGTGTTAGGTATTTTAGGTACTATGCCGGCAACTGATTTAGCTAATTTAATCGGTCGAATTGCCACTTTTGGATATTTTGGATTTTTCGTAGCACTTTGGTTCTACAGTAAAAATGAAAAAACTAAGCCAGTACCAGAGAGGGTTTCAGGATAATGAAAAAGTTACTTATTACAATTTTAGCTTTAGTTCCTTTGATGGCTTCTGCTGCTGGTCCTAGCATGGCTTTGGACAAAGCAAATAACGATTTATCTGATAAAGAGTCACTAAAACGTGGTTTTGAGTCATACTTAAATTATTGTTTAGGTTGTCACCAGTTACAATATCAACGATACAACCGTACTTTCGCCGATTTAGGAATCGATGAAAAAGAAGGTGTTGAAAAATGGATGCCAACCGGTGAAAAACCTGGTGATCATATTACTAACACTATGCCAGCAAAAGAAGCTGCAGCATGGTTTGGTACTGCGCCACCAGATTTAACCTTAGAAGCTCGTTTTAGAAGTCCTGATTATATTTATACTTATTTACGTACGTTTTACGAAGATAGTAACCGTCCGTTCGGTGTAAATAACAAAGTCTTCAAAGATGTTGGTATGCCACATGTATTACAAGACCTTCAAGGGGTAAGAACAATAGATGAGCATGGTGAGTTATCTTCAGCAAAAGGCGGTAGTATGACTGCTGAAGAATATGACGCTTTTGTTCGTGACCTTGTTAATTTTCTTGAATATGTTGGTGAGCCAAATAAACTGGAACGTGAAGCACTTGGTTACTGGGTAATTGGTTTCCTATTGATCTTGTTTATTCTTTCTTACTTACTGAAAAAAGAGTATTGGAGAGATGTACACTAATTTTAAATTAGTGTCATAATTTTTTCTGGGGGCATTTGCCCCCATTGTTAGTTTTTTAATCGTAGAATTTTGGAGGCAAAATGGCCGTAGCTGCAAACAAACGCTCAGTGATGAATTTATATTCTCATGCAGATGATATGTATAGCCACCAAACACGTATTGTGTTGGCGGAGAAAGGCGTTGGTGTAGATATTCACTTGGTTGATATGGCGAATTTGCCAGAAGATTTAATTGACTTAAATCCATATGGAACAGTACCAACATTAATTGATCGTGAATTAGCATTATATGAAGCATCAATTATCATTGAATATTTGGATGAGCGTTTTCCTCATCCGCCATTGATGCCGGTATACCCTGTTTCTCGTGGACGTAGTCGTTTAATGATGCATCGTGTTGAGCAAGACTGGTATAGCTTAGCTAAGATCATTTTGAATGGTCCAGCAGATAAAGCAGATAAAGCACGACAAGAATTAAAAGAAAGCTTATTAAGTGTTGCGCCTATTTTAAACGAAGCGCCTTACTTTATGAGTGAAGAATTTAGTTTAGTTGATTGTTATTTAGCACCGTTATTATGGCGTTTACCGGTATTAGGAATTGAGTTAGATGGACAAGGGTCTAAAGAACTTAAAACTTATATGCTTAAATTATTTGAACGTGAGTCATTCCAAGCCTCTTTGACAGAAGCCGAACGTGAATTACGTTTTGGAAATCCGGTTTAATCTCGATGTCTGACGAAATGACATCATCAAAGCCCTATATAGTTAGGGCTTTTTATGACTGGATATCTGATAATCAGCTCACGCCTTATATCGTAGTTGATGTAAATGTTTATGGTGTTTTAGTGCCAATGTCATATGTCAATGACGGGCAAATTACCTTAAATATCTCATCATCTGCCGTGGGAGCAATATCAATGGCTGGCGAACAAATTGCCTTTAGTGCGCGGTTTGGTGGCAAGCTTGAAAATATTGTGGTGCCCTTTGGCGCCGTTGCTGCTATTTTTGCGAAAGAAAATGGTGCCGGCACTACGTTAGCGATAGAGCATCCTGAGGTTGAAGAGTTACCCGAAGAAACAACTCCAGCGCCTTTATCAACGGTAAGTTCCGATGATGATGACAAAGCTCTAGCACCGAAAAGTGCCAGTAAAAGTCGAGCGAGCTTAAAAGTAGTTAAATAAAAAATCCACCTAAGTAAATTAGGTGGATTTTTTTAATGTTCTGCTCATTCTGAGCCACCATGTTGTAAATACCAAGATTCCTTTAATCTAAATATTCAAACATTTTAAATACTTTATTCACACCACTGATATTTCGAGCAACTTCAACGGCAGCATTGGCTTCACTGTTTTTAATTAAGCCCATTAAGAACACTTCCCCATTTTCTGTGACAACTTTAATATTGGTAGCATCAAGCTGATCACTGGCAAATAAAGCTGTTTTTACTTTAGAGGTTAACCAAACATCATTACTTTTGGTGGTAACAGAGACAGTATTGCCAATGCGGATTTGATCGTAGATATGCTCAATCCCTTCAACTTGATTAATGGTTTTAATGGCTAAATCTTTTAAATAGCTATTTGGTGCTTGACCAACAACCAAAACCTTACCGTTGAAACTGACCACTTGTAGGTTAGTATTATCTGAAAGTCCGTTTACTTTCGCTAAATTATTATGAGCAACGAGTTCAATTTTTTGATCATCGACTTGGTTGCCTAAACTGCGATTATCGTTAACAACTGTTGCTCCGCCAATAACTCCTACAACAGCTGCAGCAACACAACCTTGCAAAATAACGGCTGTGGAAGCAATAAAAATAAATTGTTTTAATTTCATGCGGGTTATTCTTCTTGTGGGAAAAGGGTGGTATCAATAATGTCGCATAAACAATGAATGACCACTAAATGCACTTCTTGAATTCGAGCTGTACGTGAAGATGGTACACGGATCTCAACATCGCCTTCGCCTAATAAACCTGCGATATCGCCACCATCTTTACCGGTGAGGGCTATTATCGGCATATCTCGAGCTACGGCGGCTTCAATTGCTTTAATGACGTTACGAGAGTTACCACTGGTTGAAATGGCTAATAACACATCGCCATTATTCCCTAGCGCACGTACTTGCTTTGAAAACACTTCATCAAAGTGATAATCATTGCCTATTGAAGTTAACGTTGAACTGTCGGTTGTTAATGCGATAGCTGGTAAAGGAGGACGTTCAGTTTCATAACGATTTAATAACTCCGCAGAAAAGTGCTGGGCATCGCCGGCAGAGCCGCCATTTCCACAGGCTAAAATTTTATGCCCCGCAAGTAGGCTTTGTACCATCACCATACCCGCTTGTTCAATTGGACTGGCAAGCGCTTCGCTCGCAGCAATTTTAGTTTGAATACTTTCGGTAAAATTGCTTTTAATTCGTTCTAACATAAATGAACTTTGCTCCATATTTTAAGCTGGGTAATTAATTCTATTATAGACTTTAGCTAAAAGCATTTTTTAGCCACTGTATCTTTGGTTTATTGGCATCGCCTTCAATGGCGACGATGTCAAACCGACAGGCGGTATTATATTCATTTAAGTTTTGCTGTTGTAGGAAAAATGTTGCTGTTTTGATGATTTTTTGTTGTTTTTGTTGGCTAACCGCCGAAATAGCGCCACCAAATTGATTATTCTTACGGTATTTTACTTCAACAAAGACAAAACAGTCGTTTTCTTTCATGATCAAGTCAATTTCGCCTTGGCGACTATGAAAATTTTTACTTAATAAGCATAAGCCATTGTCGGTTAAATAACGCTCAGCGTAAAGCTCCCAAAAGTCACCTAACTCTTTGCTAGTTACTTTGCTCATTTGAGTTGCTTGACGGGTTTTATTCTGTTTGTTCCACAGCAATTTCTTGTACCATATCCATTTGGTAACGCCCCCATAATAAACTACGCGTTAATACCGTATTATTGTTTAATTTCAAAATACCCGTTTGTCCATAATGTCTGATATAAGGGTATTGCTTGAACATGTTAAATTTATCAATCAGCGATAAGCTGTCATAACCCATAGCAAATATGCGTTGTAGGCTATCACTTTTGTTGGGCCAAATAGTTTCTGTTAATTGCTTTAACGGTTGATTTTGTTGTTTACTTGGTAAGATCCAAGGCATTTCAGTAAACTGTAACCCTGTTAAATCACGACTATCACTTTTATCGGCGTTATCACTATGGCTACGTGAACTAGCAAAAATGGGGATTTTTTTCGCAAAAGGACTGATATTTACATCAATGTAAGGTTTTAATAAACGGGTCTCATTGGGGGAGCCAACGACATAGATCATATCTAAATCACGTCTATTTCTTGCTTCTGTTTTAATCTTTTGCCTAATCCGCTTATCAATATTATTAATACGTGTTTGGCTTGTCGAAACACCAAGGCTGTCTTTCAGTTCATTTTGCATGGTTGCGCCATCATTGACATAAACGGTTTCTGGTGTTTTTCCGGTGATTTTATGCCATTGCTTAGCGAATGTTTCAGCGATACGTTTACTGACATTATCTTTTTGACTAAAAATAATAGGATGGTGAAAGTTTTTTTGGCTTAAGGTGGTTGCTGCTTGAATTGCTTCGTCTGCAGGGTTCATTGAAAGCACCATATGTTGATCTTTTAAAGCTTCTTTTGTCGGTGAATTAAATAACAATGTAGGTAAGGTAAGGTCTGGTTGAGCAAGGTATAGATCAACATTTTCTTTTAGCAAAGGGCCAATCACGTAGTTAATTTCTTGAGTTATAAAGGTTTGACTCAGGGTCGTCATATCAAGATGATTGGAATCGATAAAATAAAGTTTCTTGCTTTGATCATTATTATACGCTGATAAAATGCCTTGTTGTGCCGACTCTCCCGCTGCTTTCTGTCTTCCCGAAAGTGGTAAGATAATGGCAATGTTTTGCTGGTGTTCAGCAAAAGTTAATTGTTCGTTCATTAATTGTGGAATTAATGGGTTCGCAGGATGAAGTGGAAATTGCCTTTGCCATTGGGTTAAGTAACGGTTAAAACTGGTTGAATCATACCCAAAGCGATGAGCAAAGTTTAAAAGTTGCTGCCAACCATCGATATGAGGCGGCTGCGCTGAAACGAGTTGTTCAATTTCCCATTGGGATAATTGATTAAGGGCGAGCCAGAGCGTTTCTACATCTATAATCGTGATGTTGGGATGTAACTTAAATGCTCTTAAACGAGCATCTACAGCAGCTAAATTCAACCCTCGTTGGTGTTGAACTTCTGCGAGTGTTTGATAGTAGGTAAGCTGAAAAGACTCTGAAAGCAAATTAACTTGTTCAATTTTTTTAAGGCTTTCTAGTGATAACTCGGGATTATTTGCCAGGAGTAAACTTTGTGCTTTAATTAGCAAAAGTTGTTTTTGCTGAATGTCACTTTCCGTAAGAGGTAGTGTTTGGTCTGCGAGCCATAAAGCTTTGGCTAGTTGATTTTCCTCAATAAAACGAGCACTTGCTGCTATCAATAAATTGATTGACTGTTGAGTAGGGGCTTGCTTAGCTTGTCTGAGATATTCTGCTGCGCTGACGTCCTTGTCTTGACGAATTTCAACAGTACTTTCAGTCGGGATCGTTTTTTTGGGGCTGACTTTGTTAGTGGAGCAACTAAACAATGTACTCGTTAGCAAGAATAAGATCAGTAGGGAAAAAGTGCGCTGTGATAATAAATTTTTGTTCACAAAGAAAAGCCCGTAATTTATCTAGTTACTGTATAATAAACGTCATCTTCAATTGGCTCAACACAAGTATAGATAAATGACAGATAAAGCAGAACTTTTAGGAACCTTATATATTGTTGCCACCCCGATTGGTAATTTAGCCGACATTAGTCAACGGGCGTTAGATATCCTTGCAAGCGTCGATGTTATTGCCTGTGAAGATACTCGACATACTAAGAAATTAATGTCTGCTTTTTCTATCTCGAATAAAACCTTATCACTGCACGATCATAACGAAAGACAAAAACAAGACTATGTTGCCAGCTTATTGCAAGAAGGTAAAAATATTGCTTTAGTCTCCGATGCAGGTACTCCGTTAATCAGTGACCCTGGATTTCATCTAGTTAGACACTGTCGGAGTTTAGGTTTAAAAGTATCACCTGTACCTGGCGCTTGTGCTGCGATATCAGCATTGTCGGTAGCTGGTTTACCAACAGACAGATTCAGTTTTGAAGGATTTTTACCGTCAAAATCTGGTGCCCGAAAAACGGTTTTACAATCGCTAGAACATGAAGTCAGAACTATGGTGTTTTATGATGCGCCTCGAAGAGCAATTGATACAGTCAAAGATATCGTTGAAACTTTAGGTGGTAATCGATATGTTGTTATCGCAAGAGAGCTGACTAAAACCTTTGAGACAATATACTCTGACATGGCAGAAAATTTACTGACATGGTTAGAGCAAGATCCTAATCAATTAAAGGGTGAAATGGTTTTAATTATTGAAGGCTATAAAGCGGATGTTAATGAAATATCTCCACAAGCCATTGCGACGTTAAAATTATTATTAGCAGAAATGAAGCCTAAAAAAGCGTGTGCCATCACGGCTGAAATTCACGGCATTAAGAAAAATGCTCTTTACGATATAGCATTATCGTTAAAATAACTTATTATCTTGGTTATTAAAGCGAAAATCTTCGCTTAATTGGAAAGAAAAAAACATGGATTTTAGACGAAGATTTTTACATCGTTCATTCAATAAAATTTATATTTTATTATTATTTTTCAGTGGTGTACTCTCTGCTGAGTCAACCAAAAATACATTTAAAATAACAGCTCCAGATATCGCAGCTGTCTTACCTAGCGTTGAAAATACACTGCTTGAGTCCTATCAAAAAATTGGGGTGAATGCTGAAATTGTTCGTTTACCGACGATAAGATCATTAGCAACGGCTAATAACAGCGATTGGGTGGATGCTGAGCTTGTTAGGTCAGCAGAACTCGCTCAAAATTTAATTGACTACATTATGATACCTATTCCTATCTTATCACTCTCAATGAGAAGTTATGGCAATAATGTAAACCAATGTTTTTCAACATGGGAGTCGATAAAGTCTAGCAAAGTTGCTTTTTTAAGAGGTTTTATATCAATTAAGTCTCGTTTAATAAAACATAATATTGAATTTTTGGAAGTAGAGACCAATGAACAGGCTTTGGCAATGTTACAAGCACATCGCGTTGATGTGATTATTATTTCTGAAAAATTACTACCTGAAACAGTAAGATCTCGCCTAGAAAATAATAAAAACCATTGTATGAAAGAATTAGAAGTTATTGAGCTTTATCATTTTATTCGTAAAAGGCATCAAGCGATAGTGCCCCAGCTAACACAGGCCATTAAAGAATCGTTTACAGGGAAAGTTATTAACTAACGACTTTATCTGTTGGCCTTGGTGGTTCTATCAGGTAGAATGCGCCTCGAGTTGACTAGACAATCGCTGCCTAATTTATTTCGATATTATTAGGGGGAGGAAAGTCCGGGCTCCAATGAGCAGGGTGCCAGGTAACGCCTGGGCGGCGTAAGCCGACGACAAGTGCAGCAGAGAGAAGACCGCCGATGGTTATCTTTCGAGATTTCACAGGTAAGGCTGAAAGGGTGCGGTAAGAGCGCACCGGATTGCTGGTAACAGTAATTGCAAGGTAAACTCCACCCGGAGCAAGACCAAATAGGAATTCGTATGGCGTGGCTCGCGTTGAATTCGGGTAGGTTGCTTGAGCTATAGAGCGATTTATAGCCTAGACGAATGATTGTCACTTTTCTTCGGAAGAGATACAAAACCCGGCTTATGTGTTGACTCATAAATTTTAGTAACCGCTTGCTCTATCTATAATAGTGCAAGCGGTATGCTAAAACTTCTTAATATCAGTACGTTAAATTAAGAAAATTGGCACACGGTTTTCTTTTCATATCTAAATTTTTTAAAACTCACTCAAGTTTCTGTTTCTACTTCAATTTTTTCCTGATACGATCTATGAGATTTATTACCTATGTTTTAATATATTTCGTTAAGTCATATAAATTCTACTAACCCAACCAATACAGGCGTTTTCAAATTGCTCTCCCCTTAAAATCTATCTTTTAATAACTAATCTGTTAATATTTCTTATAAACTCATATTACTAACCTTTTCATATCGTAAAAATAAACTGAGTGCATCAGAGTCTGAATATTTAACGTACTCAGTACCTAGAGATAGTTTGCCAAAGGCATAGTTAGCACCAAGGTGATAGGCTTTTTGATTTGGGGCATCTTTTGTGGTTTGAACTTCCAATCCTGCGTAAAGGTTTATGTTTCTAGCCACAGTGTAATGAACAAAGCCGCTACCACCGTAATAGTCAACGTCAAAGCCAGTGTGGCCATTGTTATTACTTAATTCAGCTTCAATGTTGCCGTAGTTTGCACGTACATCAAAATGCATGATTTCAGAAAACGGAATGATGTAACCTAAACTTGCGCTCCAGCGGTCTTCTTCGAATTTAATACCATCTTCTGTATCGTTAAGGTCTCGGTAGCGGAGTTCACCAAACACGTTTTGCCAACGCTTGTTAGCACGTACTTCAAAGCCAGTTAATCCAAATTGGTCAATATCTGAGTATTCAGATTTGACAATTCCATGCACTTGCAAAAAATTATAATCTTGTGAAGCGTTAGCAGAAAGTCCCCCTAAAGTTAACGCAATAATTGAGAGGTTTGACACGATAAATTTCATATTCTTCCTTTAAAAATAGTTTTAGTAAGTAAAGTGAAAGCAAAGATATCAAGCCGAAAGTGAACCAAGGGTGAATAATCTTAGTTAGTATAAAAATATTGCGTCACTTTTGCTTTGCGCTTGGCAACATAGAGGGAATTGAACGGGCCTGACAAACAACGCAAGATTTTACCTTTATTTGACCGTCAGGTAGATACAATTGTTCATCTTCAACATTTATTGGTAAGTCGTTTATCAATTTGTATCAAATGGAATTCTATGAAAAAAACACTCATTACTTTGGCTTTGTTACCGTTGCTATCTATTGCTGGCGAGTACGAAACTACCATAGGCTTAGGCCACCAATACGGCGGCATTATTGGTGCCCAGCTGGGTTACAAAACAACATCAACAAAATACTATGCGGCAATTGGTGCTGTAGGTTTTGCATTGGGCGCCCAAACAACATTTGGCGATGTAAAAAATAAGCATGCATACGGCTTTGTGGTTGGTAAAGAAAGCATTCAGGCCGAAGATGGTTTTATATTTGTGACGTATGATTATCACTTTGACGGATTAGAAAATAATGGTTTTGTCATCGGGACTGGGGTTGGTTTTACTCGAGCTGATGAATATCATTGGTTCGCCGATAGAGGGGAGATTGAAACTACACCATTTATTACGTTAAACATTGGTTATAAATTTTAAATCAATAATTAGATTGTCATAATTGACAATTTTTATACACATTAGCTTATTGGTTATCTCACTTATTCAATAGCCCCTTGCGCTTATGCTGGGGGCTGATTTTTAATTATGATAATCTGTTATTCAATCATCCTGAAAATACTTTTAAAGATTCAGGCTTGATTGAGATTGATAACTCTTCTGCTGAAAAATTTTCACCATCAATGACATAATCTATTGTCTCTTTTGCTTGTATAACAATGTGTTGGGCATCTTTGTATTGAAATAGTGTCGATTTATCTTGTAAGCCTAAACTTGATAAGGTCAGATCGGAGAGTGCTAATAGTCTTCCTCCTAACGATTCACTGTTGTCTAAATAGGTGACATGCAATTGTCCATCATTAACTTTTGGAGGTTTGCCTCCATGAGCTAATACTGTACTAAATGGTGCAATGTTTGCGATAACTAAACTATGTGCTTTAATATTTTCAGTGGTTTCGTCATCAAATGTTACACGTATTTCTTGGTGTTCTTCACTCATCACGGCATTAAAAAACCCCGTTAAGTAGGCCAATTGACCTTGTTCATTTTTTTCCTCTCGATGGGCGTGCGCGATCATTTTTTGCTCAAAGCCAATACCTAATAGCAGCAGTATTGGCTGACCATTACATTGCGCGGTATCAATTTTCTGAATATTATCACTGGTGATTGCATGACAAGCACTCTCAATTGGCGAAACCTTAGAGTTGATACCATATAGCACATGACACAATGCATTTGCTGTTCCTAAAGGAATAATACCTAGGGTGATATCTCGATGAATAAGTGCGCCGGCAACTTCGGTGACAGTACCATCACCACCGCCGACAATAACCGTTGATACCCCTTGTTTGATAGCGTCTTCAGTAAGGTCTTTTGCCGATAATGATGGTGTTGTTTCATAAACACGCAAGCGCATTGTTTTTGTTAATTCACGCAATAACTGTTGTTGATAAGTTTGCCATTTTCCTCCGCCGGACACCGGATTAATAATTAACCACGTTGGTGATTGAAGTTGGAGTTGCTTGTTGTTTTGGATAGCATGTAATATTTTTAGCTGCGCTCTATTAAGGTTTGCTGTACTTCTGATTTGATTAAGCGAGGTTAGCACTTGTTCTACTGACAAGCTTGTATCTTTACTTAAAATATAAGCGGCGACGACAAATACCGAGCGACCTCTTCCTAAGGCACAATGGACAACAACCGCATTTGATTGTGATATTTGTACATCTATCCAATTGAGCGCGTGAAACAATTGCTTTAACGAAGGTACTTGATGGTCCAGTGTCGGAATATTTAAGTAATCAAACTTTTTATCTGTCATGGCGCTTTCTAACCCAACAAACTCAGCCGTAACATCAACAATACAACTGATACCTTGTTCATTCAGAGTGTGCAAGTCTTCGCTAAATAAGCGGCGAGAAAGGTACAAATTGTCCTGTACTTTTTGGATCGCAGGCGCTTTATCATGTCTTCTTGCCCAAGCATTATATATTTTTGCACCCGTAAGAAAGGGAATAAATGCCCATTGTATCCAAGCTGAAATTTTACCGTCTTGGCTTTTTCTAAATATTGAAGGCATTTCAAAAGTATAAGCTATGGAAACTAACAGCAAAGAAAGTCCAAGCCATATTAATAGCGCCTGAAACAATACGAAAGATAAATAAAAAGCCATCAAAAAACATAGCAATGCCGCAGTTACATAGTATTTAACGATAAACATTTAGCCCTCCAGATAATTAATCAAAGATACAATTTGAATGGCAGTTAAAGTGCCATTTCTTGGTCATATTGCTCAGCTAATTTTACTTTTTGGTTATCTGTAAGTGCTTTACCTGCCATTTGGAAAAAGCTTCTCTCTTCTTCTTCTAAATGATGTAACACTTTATGCTGAAGTTTTTTTGCCAGCGTTAACCATGCGGGTGAATTTAAGTCCGTAGCGTCAAGCTCTTCGATAATTTTGTCAATAGTATGATGCTCTGCAATACCATGGCGAGTTAGCTCAATGGTTTGGTCATTCTCTATTAAGGGGGCATAAAAGTATCGTTCTTCGGCACTTGAGTGATTTTCAAGTTCTTCTTTTAGTAATAAGTAAAACTCGGCCCGTGTTTTAGAACCTGGGGATGTTTTCAATATTATCTCAAGCAGTAAGCGTTGTTTTTCATGGCTGTCTTTTAAGGCGTCAAATATAGTATGCATGTCATCTCCATGATTAGTTACAGAGATAACAATCGAAGCAAACGCTTCAAATTGTTATCTCATTGAGTCAGGTTAATTGGTTAATATGTTATTGAGAGTTAACTTGTTTAGTGACTAACAATCGTTAATTCATCTTCGACTTCTTTCACGTCATTAGTGTTTTGAGCAATTGAGACGACTAGATCATGCTCAGTGTCAGAATAGACTTTCCCTGATAAAGTAACCACGCGATCTGTTGTGTCTACATCGATATCTGTGCCATCTATATTTTGATCCATCAATAATTTTGTTTTGACTACGGTATTAATTTTCGCATCCGTTAAAGTGTTGATGGTTTTTTCTTGTAGAGAAATAGCCGGATCAGACATCACAGTTAAGTGATTATTAACGCTTTTCACTTGCTCAAGAGTGAGTAGTAATTCTTCTGCAAGGTCTTTTTCTATTTCGCTATCTACTTTACCTGTAAGCGTTATTACTTGATGATTAACGTCGGTATTAATATCAAATGCATTTAAATTAGTATTAAACATTAAAGTTGTTTCAGCCTTACCGTCAATCCATGCATCAAGCGCTTTATCTTGCCACTTTTGAGCGGCAAGTAACGAAGGTGATGACAATAAGAATCCACAAATCAAGATTGGTTTTGTTAAATTGAACTTCATCAGTTATCTCCTTTTGTTGTAAGGTATTAACCATAAAGCAGTGATTGTGCCAGACAAGTTAAGTCATTGTTATTTAATCAATAACTTGGTTTTTGTTAAAAGGTAAAAGGAGAGGGAGGTCAAAAGTGTGAAAAAATTACATGAGCTATTTGTAATTATTATCAGGATATAATTATCGCTTACTCATTCATTTGAGTGAACAAAGATCGTTAAGCGGCCATCAGTTCACGATTGATTTTAGTTCAGTACTTATTCGTGACGCTATTCTTGTGGTTTTTCTGAATCGTCGTATTTTTCAAGTTTGTTATATAAGGTTTTTACACTAATATCTAATAAGCGAGCCGTGTCACTTTTGTTACCTTGTTGTTGTTCCAAGGTTTCAAGAATTGCTTGCTTTTCGACTTGTGCAAGAGGGACACCTACCGGAACATTCAAATTGTCTTGGTTTTGTTGTTCTGTTAATACAATGTGATCAGTATCGATCATATCGGTTGCAAGAATATAGGCGCGTTCTATCGAGTATTTCAGCTCTCTTACATTACCCGGCCAGTGATAATCGCTTAGCTTGGCAATTGCCGCTTCTGAAATTGGTTTATTTAAATTTTCATCATTATTTTTGTAAGCTAGAAAGTGTATTGCCAAGCCTTGAATATCATCGCCTCGGCTTCGTAATGGTGGCACGTGTAATAAAAATTGAGCTAACCTAAAATAAAGATCTTCTCTAAAGATACCATCGGCGACTGCATCGGCTAAATCTCGATTCGTTGCCGCGATAATGCGAACATCGGCATGTAATACTTTATTACTGCCAACCGGTGAGTAATCGCCTGTTTCTAAGACACGAAGCAGTTGTACTTGAAGTTCTTCTGGCATTTCGGTGACTTCGTCAAGAAATAACGTGCCTCCTTTTGCTTGAGTGAAATAGCCATCTCTTGCGTGATGGGCGCCGGTGAATGCACCTTTTATATGACCAAAAAGATCACTGCTAGCTAACTCTTGGCTTAAAGCACCACAGTTAACAGCAATAAATGGTTTTTCTGCTCTTTCGCTAGCATTATGCAAAGTATGAGCAACGAGTTCTTTGCCAACACCACTTTCACCAACAATTAACACACTAGTATCAAAGGTCGCCACTTTTCGCACACTTCGATAAAGCTTTTTCATCACTCGCGAAGAGCCGTATAAAAGTCCGAACTGATCTAAGTTACTCGACTTTACGACGTGGCTAGCGACATGACTTAATTGCGATTCGTCGAAAAATTCTTCCAAAAGCTCATCAATATGCGTCACTTCAATCGGGGTGCGATAGTGGTAAGCTGCGCATTTTAATACCGCTTTATCGAGTAATTCGTTGGGCATCCCTTCACTGAGGAAAATAAAGTCTGTGTCAGGAAAAAATTTATGCTCAGCTAAAAATTCATAATCATCTTGGCTAAATTGATTCGTTTCTATTATGGCGATATCAGGATTTTCAGATAGCCCATTGAGCCATTGCAACTTTGGTCGTTGCTTCACTGCAAATTTTTTGTCTAAAGATAATGAAGATAAAAGGTTAACAAAGCTTTCACTCGAGACACTAATTAATACAGAAGGGGTATACATATTTACATTCCTGATCGAAGGAGAGATTGTCAAAATTACAAAGTTACTATGTAAAAAGTACTTAGCAAATCAAATATCGCATTCTAGTCAGTAGGATTGCTTAGCTTGCGTAGGTTGGCATAAATCTTGGTTATTGTCATTAGTACTCAGCATTTTTGTGGAGGTAATGTGCGTAATCTTGATAGTACAAACGTTAGTTACGGTGATCTAGCACTCATTGAAGAAATAGCTCAAACATATACAGAAGAAATTAAAAATCTCTTGAGTTTGCAATATAACCTGAAAACGAATCAGGTTGGGTTAGATTTTCATGAAGAAATAGACATGAGATTGTTATCTATTTCTAGATTAAATCACCTTATCGCGATGCAATCTGCTAGTTCTCTTCAAACATATTCCCCTTTAAAAAGTTCAGACTATCAATTAGCTGGAATGACATTACTGAATGAGCTTCAACAATTGTGCAAACATGCTAAGCAAAACATTGAATTGATCAATAGTTTAGAGCGTTTTATTGAAAGTAAATCATTAAAAAGACACGTCGAACAATATACCAATGAAATTAAAAACTCTTTACAGGTGATTCAGAAAAAAGAATCAGCCTTAACCGAATATTTAGCGGAACAAAAGAAATCATTGTAAGGGACCCTGGTACTTACGAGGTTTTATTGTCAATTTTAACATGAGCATTTGGAGTGAGTTGCAAATTATGAATTTAAACGTGTTAGATAATTTTTCGGGGTTGATTGAAGAGAAGCTAGACACATGGTTGCAAGAATTAATCATGCATATCCCCAACGTTGTTGTGGCATTTTTGATCGTGTTTATTTTTTCTATAATGGCACGATTTTTTGGTAAAGTTATCGGAAACATATTACGCAAAGGGTTAGATTCAAAACAAATTGCTGATTTACTGACTTCTATTGGTAAGGTCAGTATTTTAATCGCAGGTATCTTTATCTCGCTAGATTTTATCGGTTTAAAAGGCACCGTTACTTCTTTATTAGCAGGGGCTGGAATTGTTGGCTTAGCCATTGGTTTTGCTTTCCAAGATATGACAGAAAACTTGATTGCAGGGATTGCCATGGGAATACGTAAACCCTTTCAAGTCGGTGATGTTATTCGTGCTGATAGTGTATTTGGTAC
Organism: Thalassotalea castellviae; assembly: GCF_031846185.1. Lineage (NCBI taxonomy): Bacteria > Pseudomonadati > Pseudomonadota > Gammaproteobacteria > Alteromonadales > Colwelliaceae > Thalassotalea > Thalassotalea castellviae. The sequence continues at coordinate 54,811 of NZ_JAVRIF010000011.1, read as the reverse complement.
GGTAAAAACAATTAACTTGCGTAATACACTGGTGGAAACCTTTTTTGGACAATTAGAAATCGTCCCAAACAAAATCTTGTTTCGTAATATTCTCACTAACTTTTCAGTCAATCGTATTCGGTGTATTGAAATTCCGGTTGGTATTTCCTATGCAGATGATCCTGAAGAAGCGGCTAAGGTCATAGTTGAACAGTTGAATCAATGTGACTTTGTTATTAAAAAAGATGAGACAGCGGTTTATGCTGAAGGATTTGGCGATAGCAGTATTAATTTATTGGTATGGTTTTGGATAGATTATCCTGGCGAAACTGGTTTTATGCAGGCACGTCATCAAGCGGTTGCCGCGATAAACGATGCGCTGAAAAGTGCGAACATTCTTATACCATTTCCAATTAGGACGCTAGATTTTGCTATCAAAGGAGGAGAGAAATTAAACGCTATGTTGAATAAACAAAGCGATGATAATCAGAATGAAATAAATTGATTTATCCAAAAATTCCAACCCAATGATGTGTTTAGTAATTAAAGGCGATAAAATGTTTCAAAAGATACCTTCAGTTTTTCAAAGGTGTATATTAAGTATGATAACTCTGGTTAGCACAACATTATCTGCTAATCAGATGGCGGTAAAACCGGTTTCAGTATTAAACGAAAGAGTACATTCGCAAAGTAATGCAGTGTTAAATCCTTTTTCCATTTCTCAATATCGACAAAATTATATTTTGCCATTTAGCTATGTGACAAATCCCAACACCATTACCACAAATGGATTAAATAAAGATAATGTTGACAATTTGGAAGCAAAGTATCAATTAAGTATCAAACTACCTGTGTATTTAGCATCACAACGTGGCGATGGTGTCTATTTTGGTTTCACTGCGGTGTCATTTTGGCAACTTTATAATAGTGAAAAATCTAAACCGTTTAGAGAAACCAATTATGAACCTGAATTATTTTATGCGTGGAAAAGCAATACATCATTGTTTGGCTTTAATGTTAATGAGTTTACTTTAGGTCTTTCACATCAATCGAACGGGCGAGGCGGTTTAAAGTCACGCAGCTGGAATCGTTTATATGCGTCGGCAACTGTTAGTAATCATGCCACTTTTGTTCGTTTAAAGGCATGGTATCGAATTGAAGAAGATGAAAAAGCTGACCCTTTTGATGCTTTAGGAGATGATAATCCTGATATTGCGCGTTATCTGGGGTATGGTGAAATTGCTGTGGGTACTCAATTTAAGCAAGTTAATTTTTTAGCTTTAGTGAGAAATAACTTAAGAACAAGTAACAATAAAGGTAGCGTTGAATTGAACCTATCTTACCCAATAAACGAGCGCTATGAGGTATTATTGCAATATTTTAATGGTTATGGTGACTCACTCATTGAATACAATCGACACCAACAACGCATTGGTTTAGGTGTTCAGTTAACGTTTCTTTAATGGCTTAATCGTAAAGCTGCTTATTAACCGAAGAGAAAGTGGCCGTTATTAATAATGTATTGTTGTAGTGCCACAACTTTGTGTCAATTGACGTAAAAAAATAGACCTTAGCTTGGCGTATTTGCGTTTGCTAAGGTCTCGTTATTATCAGTATTGTAAGTGTTAATGATTTGCTATGAATAGGCTAAACAAAAGTATTCATTAGCACGTTCATTAACAGTCTTTATCTTCAGATTTTACTTTATCTTTTAGTTCTTCACAGGCATCTTCAATGGCATTGCCAGCGTCTGTGATCGCCTCATCTACTTTCTCTCCTGTTTCTTCTGCTGGTCCTTGTTCACATGCCGTCAATGCGCTTAGGGTAAATAATGTCAGAGTCGTTGTTAGTAACAATTTAAATATATTCATAATTAGATCCTCTTATAAAAGTAAAGATGTCGAATTTAAGTTAACAAAAAAGTTAAAAAATACTGTTAAGGCTTGGGAGCTTTACCACGCGTGATGTTCAGAATGAATGAAATAATCATCAAAACGATAAAAATGAGGAATATAACTTTTGCAATACTTGTTGCGGCACCAGCTATACCACTAAAGCCTAATATCGCAGCAATAATGGCAATCACTAAAAAAGTAAACGTCCACTTTAACATGTCAATCTCCTATCTTTGTTGATATCAAAAGTGTTGTTGCACAAAAAGTGCCAGACATTATTGGATTGTTTAACGCAATGAATTTAAAGGGTTTACTTTGCTATTGAAGGAAGATTTTAATGGGGAATTTAGCGGAGTGAACATTAATATGAAAAAATTACATGTTGAATATGTAAATTGTTCTCACTGAATCAGTTAAAGACGATTGGTTTTTAAGTCTTTTGTCGATTTCAGCCCCATTTTTTACTTGGCATAAATGTTGGATAGTCAATATTGATATATTCTAAATGAATACCATTGTGTGCACTGCTAATTGCAGAAACCTGGAGTTTTCGTTATGCAATCCAATTATGTCAAAAAGCTTGTTAGCAAACTATCCGATACCTTTGCAGAACAACCTGAGTACTTACAAGCGATAGAAGAATTAATTGCATTTAGTGAATTAGATCCTGCGCTGGCTGAGTCTTGTGAACAATATAATGTTTTAGCACGTATATTACAGCCAGATAGAGTGATCAGCTTTAATGTCGTTTGGCAAAACGATCAAGGTGAAGTTCAGGTTAATCGGGGGTGGCGAGTTCAACATTCAAATTTAATCGGTCCTTACAAAGGAGGGCTAAGGTTTCATCCTGATGTCAATGAGTCAGTGTTGAAGTTTTTAGCGCTTGAACAAACGTTTAAAAATGCCTTAACTGGGCTCCCTATTGGTGGCGCGAAAGGGGGGGCCAATTTTGATCCTAAAGGCAAGTCGACTAATGAAATTATGCGTTTTTGTCAGGCGTTTATGGGAGAACTTTATCGATATATTGGCCCTAATACCGATATACCTGCTGGTGATATTAACGTTGGACCTAGAGAAATTGGTTACTTGTTCGGTGCTTACCGTCGAATAAAAAATAAATTTTCAGGGGCTCTTACGGGTAAAGATGTGGGATTTGGCGGGAGTCATGTACGTATCGAGTCAACCGGTTTTGGTGTTATCTATTTTGTTGAAGAAGTACTTGCGGATAAAGAACAGTCGCTTGACAACTTAACTCTGATTCTTTCAGGCGCAGGTAATGTCGCATTAAATACAGCCAAAAAAGCCATAGAGCAAGGCGCCAAAGTGCTTACTTTATCTAATTCTTCTGGCTACCTATTGGCAACTAAAGGATTACGTGCAGCACTTATCGATGAGCTGCTTGCTCAAAAAGCTAAGCCCGACTTAAGTCAAATAGCCAATGGTGCGGATATCAAATGGTACTCAGATAAGAAACCTTGGGAAGTTGACGCTGATATCGCGATTCCATGCGCGACACAAAATGAGTTGGATATTAATGATGCCAAAAAATTGGTGAAAAATGGTGTGTTATTTGTGTTCGAAGGAGCCAATATGCCTTGCACAAGTGAAGCCATTCATTATTTTAAAAAACATAAGATAAGTTTCTTACCTGCGAAAGCGGTTAATGCGGGGGGCGTGGCAATGTCTACCTTCGAGATGGGGCAAAACGCGAACTTTTATCCTGAGTCTTTCGAAAAAATGGATGAGAAGTTAGCGTTAACAATGAAGAAAATTCATCAGCACTGTGTACAAACAAACACTCAAAATTACTTAGTTGGCGCCAATAGTTTCGCGCTCAATAGATTAGTTAAAGCTGCATTAGCTCAAGGTATTTAATTTTTCTATAAACGCTTATTAAAGCAAAAGGAATCAAGACGTTGAAAATTAATATAAAAGAACAAAATCGGGAAAGAATGCCACTTGAACAACAGTTCGAAAAGGTTATTTCTCCGCTACAAGCTTTTATTCATAGCCAGTCTTCGGCAGGATTTTTATTGTTATTTGCTACCGCAATTGCATTGTTTTTAGCAAATTCTAGCTGGCATGAACACTATGTTTGGTTAACCAATTTTAACATTGGCTTTATTTGGGGAGAAAGCCAGCTTTATCATTCTGCCGTTGACTGGGTGAATGAAGGCTTGATCGTATTATTCTTTTTTTTACTCGGACTTGAAATTAAATTTCAAGTATTAGCCGGCGAATTAAAAGATGCCAAAAGTTCAATACTGGCAATTTCAATGGCGCTTGGCGGTATGGTTGTTCCCGCGTTAACTTATTTAATGGTCATGTCGGTTTTAGGAGGAAGTGACTGGCAGGGCTGGGGCATTGTAATGGCAACAGATACAGCCTTTGCTTTAGGGTTGTTAGTGTTATTGGGAGCCCGAGTACCTAAGTCAGTTTTAGTTTTAATTACTGCACTGGCTATCGTGGATGATATAGGTGCGGTATTGGTGATAGGCCTTTTTTATACCGACAATGTGTCATTACTGTATTTAGGTTATGGCGCTATTGTATTAGCCGTGATGTTTATCGCTAACTTGGTAGGTATTCGCGCTGTTTGGTTTTATTTATTTTCAGGTTTAGTTCTTTGGTGGTTTGTTTCACATTCTGGTGTGCATGCAACTACCGCAGGTATTCTTGCGGCGTTAACCGTGCCGACAAAGCCTTTAGCAGACACTAATTGGTTCGCACATTCAATGGAGCGCTTAATCGCAAAATTTAAACGGATAGACCATCACGAGAAAACGATTTTAGATCAACAAAAGCAACATGAATTAGCCGAAGCAGCTGAGGTTATTGCGAAATCAGCGACAACACCGGTTCAGCGCTGGCAAAGTAAATTACATAGTCCAATTAGTTTGCTTGTATTACCATTATTTGCCTTGTTAAATGCGGGAATTGTTCTCCCTGAAAGTTCAGCCGAAATTTTGTCTATGCCGGTATTTTGGAGTTGTTTGTTAGGTTTATTGATTGGCAAACCGTTAGGGATCGTCTTGTTTTCATCGCTTTTTATAAAATTAGGCTGGGCGGAAAAACCTATTGATATGCAATGGCGTGACTTCGCTGCTTTAGGCTGTTTTGCAGGCATTGGCTTTACGATGTCGTTATTTATTACCAACTTGGCGTTTATCGGGGATATCGCTACCATTGAAAAAGCGAAGCTTGGTATTATTTGTGGATCATTATTATCTGCCGTTTTAGGATTTATTTTATTTTCTAAAAGTGAAAAGCCCAGCTAATTATTTTAAGTAACTTTTAGCTTTATTGTTATTCAGCCTATAGCCGCTTGTTATCAAAGGATAATAAGCGGTTTTTATTTTTAATATTCACGAGTTAATACTCAACTTCATTTTGTTAATGCATTTGTCGTTTTGAAAACTCACTAACACTTGCCATGTTTGATAACTCTTCTACACAATCCTCACAAATAGGGTGATTTTTACTGAATGCTAAAATCGGTGGGAAGGTCAGTGACAGTCCTTTTAATGCTAGTAACTTAATATCGTTGTCAGCTTGATCCGATTCACTAACTTTTTTTAAATAGTCGTGAGGTACGGTTAAAAACTTTAGCGATAAGGTTAATTTATTCATTCTTTCATAGAGGGAAGATAAATTATGGCAACTACAAATCCATGCCATCATAGTTTCAATACATTGCGGATTATTTCTATAGCCAAATGCAAGTAGATCATAAGCTTCAGAATAAAAGTATTCAGCTTTTTGCCACTGATTATCTTTAAAGCAGTCATTCCCGTGAGTTAGTAATGACTTCCATTGCTCGCTTTCCATCAAGTTATCCTTTTAATTGCTAAAAAAGCAAATAATAATGATTTTCATTTGCGTTTCAAGTGATGGATATAATTTTCTTAGATAAATTGAAACCCACAGTGGAGAGTTAAACAAACTAAACACCTTAAAACAGTTCATTTGTACAATAAGTTTACGCTAATGATAGTAATTCGTATTTACATTTGTGTTTGCAGTGGTATGATATGCACATAAATGAGTTTTTACTCTAATAAATGTTAATAAGGTTCTAGAGCTTGCCTCTATGCCAACTCACCCTTAATTAGGATCGAAACGTGAAAAATATGAAATTATCTGCGCTTTCTTTAGCGTTATTATTGGCAACCAATGCAAGTGCAAATGATGAAAAAAATGAAAGTGAAATAGAACGCATTGAAGTAAAAGGTAGCTATTTAAAAGGTTATAACGCACACAGTGCTAGTGGCGCTTCAAGATTAGAGCTCGATATTATTGATATTCCGCAGTCGGTTTCGGTGATCACGGCTAGTCAAATGAAAGATTATCAATTAACCAATATTGATGCTGTTTTAGATACCGCCACAGGGGTGAATGTGGAACGCATTGAAACGGATCGAACTTATTATACCGCTCGTGGTTTCGATATAACCAATTTTCAGGTTGATGGCGTAGGTTTACCACTTAGTTCTGGAAATAATCATGCTGATGAAGATACCTCAATTTACGATCGCATCGAAGTGATTCGTGGAGCCAACGGTTTAATGACTGGTGTAGGCAACCCATCTGCCACGATCAATTTTATTCGCAAGCGTCCTACTGCGGAAAATGAAATAAATATCAATGGCACATTAAGCAGTTGGGATAACCAGCGTTTAGAGCTTGATGGTAGTTATAACTTCACTGACAGTACGGCGATAAGAACGGTAATTGTTAAGCAAGATGCTGATTCATATCTAGACCGATATCACAAAGAGAAAAATGTTTTTTATGTCTTTTTAGCACATCAATTGACAGAGAATACTAAGTTTTCGTTAAGCCATACTATCAACGATAGTCAAGCGACAGGCAATAACTGGGGCGCGAATCCTTTATTTTACACCGATGGTTCAGCAACTAATTATGATATTTCAACCAGTACTTCAGCAGATTGGTCTTACTGGGATATCAGCAAAGAAAATACGGTGCTAGAAGTGAGTCATGCCTTTGATAATGGTTGGCAACTGCGTGGTACCTATTCACATAAAAGTACAGATGAAGATTCGGAGTTATTTTATGTTTATGGTACGCCTGATAAATCAACAGAGTTAGGACTGTTTGGTTATGCCAGTGAATATGACAATGACGACAAACACGATTTAATCGATATATATCTATCGGGTGAATTTGAATTTTTTGGCCGCGAGCATGAATTTGTTGTTGGGGCAAATCACTCTTCCATGTCGGGGGAAGAATTATCGCTATACGATTATACCACCGGCAATGGTTTCCCAGTGATGCCTCCTTTAACAGAGTGGGATGGTAACACGCCTAAAGCTACGTTTGCTGATGGGAAAACAGGTTCAGATGTATCACGCGATCAAAAAGCATTGTATTTTACGGCACGATTCAGCCTCACTGATCACTTTCATTTAACGGCGGGTGGCCGCCAAAATGACTGGGAGATAAAAGGTGAGTCATATAGTGTTGTGCAAGATGCCAGTGATGAGCAATTTATTCCGTATATTGGTGGGGTTTATCAAATAACCGATAACCTTGTGGCATATGCAAGTTACACCGAAACCTTTGTTTCGCAAACTGAGTTAGACATCAATAACAATGTTTTAGCGCCAATCACAGGTAAGAGCCAAGAAGTAGGTATAAAAAGTAACTTATTTGACGATAAATTTTTAGCGACAGTCACCTATTTTGAAACCAGCCAAGAGAATGTTGCAAGGTATGATGATCGTTCTTCGCCGGGAGATTCTCGTTTTATTGGTACGAAAGGCGTAGAAAGCTCAGGTTTTGAGTTTGACTTAGCAGGGGAGTTATTGCCTGGCTTACAAACTAGTATTGGTTTTACACATTTTAATATTGATGTTGAAGATGAGATAGATGCTAACGTTGCTGACTATACCCCTGAAACGTTATTTAAAGTGGCGGCGACTTATCGCGTACCGCAAGTTGAAGGCTTGTCATTGGGCATAAATATGCGTTGGCAAGATGAAATATCTCGATTACAAGGTGTTGTTGCTGAAGGTTTTAGTAATGCCGGGCAAGAAATCATTACCAAACAAAAAGCGTATGCGGTGGTTGGTTTAATGGCGCGTTATGAATTTACAGAACAGCTTGCATTAACTTTGAATGCCTACAATGTGACAGATGAACAATATATAAACAGCTTATATTGGGCACAAGGTTATTATGCTGCACCAGCAAATTATTCTGCAACGATTAGTTGGTCATTGTAATTATCGCGAAATGTTTATTCGATAAATAATAGACAAAACATTGCTTTGGCAGTGTTTTGTCTTTTTGGATTTAATTATGAGAAAAAAACTTTTTAAATGGCATTCAGTGAGTGCGCTAATAGCATTAATTCCTTTAATGGTTATTGCGGTTACCGGTAGTATTTTGGTGTTTAAAGTTGAGATCGATACCTGGTTGATGCCCGAGCATATGACTGTCAATGCAGATGAAACTACACCAAGACTGAATTTAAATACCTTGATCAACAAAGTAGAAACGGCTAATCCCCAGTTCTTAATGGGCAGTTGGGAGTTATTCGATGATAAGTCTCGTGCTGATACTGCTTATATTATTGAAAAAGCTACGGGGCATTGGTATAAACTTTATCTCAATCAATATACCGGTGAATTACTCTCTAAACCTGTCACCGTTGTACACGATATTACTGACTGGTTGTTGTCGTTACATTATACGTTTTTATTAGATTTTACCGGCACTGTGTTAGGCTCAATTTTTGCCATTATTTTATTATTTCTAGGTATCAGCGGTATTATTTTATATCGTCAATTTTGGAAGAAATTATTTACTCTCAGATTTAAAGCGGCAAGGCGTATCTTTTATAGTGATGTGCATAAATTTATAGGTATTATCTCATCGCCGGTGTTAATTATTTTAGCGATCACTGGGGGCTATTTTAATATTGCCGCGGTTGTTCATGAAGTGAGTGAACATATTGAGCCTCATCCGCTGTTAACTAAGCCTCTCTATAGTCAAAATATAGATTTTCAAAGGTTAGTGGATAAGTCTCAAAAAGATATCAAAGGGTTTAATCCTACCTATTTCATTTTCCCTTTTGAGCCAGAGTTACATATTACGTTTTTTGGTGAAGTGCCTACTGATAATCTCTTAATTAGTGAATATGCTAGTACTGTTACTTATGATCGAGTATCAGGAGAATTAATGGCCGCTTTAGATATTCGTACCCAATCGACTATAACGGTTGTTATTGATACCTTTAGAAAGCTTCATTTTGGTTATTTTGCGGGAATACCAAGTAAAATTATTTGGTGTGTTTTAGGGCTAACGCCTTTATGGTTAGCATTAACTGGGCTGTATTTTTATTGGTTTAGAAAACGTAAACGACCAAGTAAAGTTTTTAGCAAAGTACCCGCAATGTAATATTTGGGGGAAATTACTCAAAGGCAACTATCATTAGTTCCTGATATAGCCGCTTATTCTTTTTAGTAGAATAAGCGGCTTTTTAATTTCTCTTATATTGGACTTTTTAGTTGAATATGCCGGAACGAATCTTAATGATTTAGCATTTAATATCACACTTTCTAACTTATTCCTTAATGGTTTAAACAAATGACTTTGCTAAATTATTGCCAGTATTTAGCTTGTGAAAATGGAAAACCAATACTCTAAAATCCTTAGTTAACCTAGCCTAGAGAGTAAAACAAACAATTGTTAGTATCTTCTTTTTAAAGAGAAGTTAACGGGGCTTTACGTCATCTAGGCAATTATGCCGGTTGATTTTATAGCGGTTATTAGTTAGAGTACTAATTATTAGAATGCTAACGATTAAACAAGAAGGAAACAAAATGAATATCATACGTGATATTTCAAAAGACAGTAGTACCAAGGGTTATTTATATTCTAGAACACCTTTAAACCATCACTTCCCTCCTGCTTGTCATTTCAATCGTTATATTAATTTATTCAATCCTCCTCCTATATTTAATTAGTACTATTTGTATTTTTATTTTTCATTAATCGTTTTTATATGAAACGAAGGTAAGCTTTGTTCAAAAAAAACAGGTTAAATAAATATTAAAATTCAAGGGTTTAGGAAGAACAGGCTTTGCAAAGAGCCTTAATCATCAACTTTTGGGTATTTAGATACTCAACACATTTATCGTCATTAGTGCTTAGTCATAAGTGCTATGTAACTTTTAAGGGTTTCATGTGAGTTTTAAAACTTGGCAAAGAATAGTTATTAAAGTGGGTAGTGCGTTATTTGCACCGAACCAAAATGGATGTAGTAGTCAATATTTATTGAGTATTGCAAATTTTATTGTCCGTTGCCGTTTATCAGGCATACAAGTGGTATTAGTTTCTTCTGGTTCCGTGGGGGCTGGTGCTCATCTCTTTGAGGAGTCGGGTGAAGATAATATTGTGATCAAAAAAGCCATGGCAGCTGCAGGTCAATCTGAAATGATGGCTACTTGGGACAGACTTTTTGATTTCCCTACCGCACAATTATTATTAACGCATGGTGATTTACGTAATCGAGATCGTTACGAAAGCATTCGAAATACCATAGATACGTTATTAGTGAATAATATTTTACCTATTATCAATGAAAATGATGCCGTTACCACCGACAAATTGAAAGTCGGTGATAATGATAATTTATCGGCAATGGTTGCGACAGCTGCAAAAGCTGATTCATTGATCATATGTTCCGATATTGACGGACTTTTTGATGCCAATCCACATTTAAATGACCAGGCAAAACTATTGTCAGATGTGTATCAAATTAATGACGACATTTATGCCATGGCGGGCGGTGCGACAAGTAGTGTTGGTACAGGTGGAATGAAAACCAAAATTCAAGCCGCCGAAAAAGCCATTGCTCATGGTATTGATACTTTCATCGTCAATGGTTTTAAAGAACAAAGCTTTAATTCGTTATTAAAAGATGAGAATCCTGGTACACACTTTTATCCTCATAAAGACCCGATGCACGATGGCGTGCACTGGATGCGTCATACTACCCGTGCGCAAGGGGAATTAATCGTGAGTGAGGATTATGAGATCACTGCCAATCAACTTAACGATATTTTAGATATTGATGACTTAGTCAGTGTAAAAGGTAATTTCTCGTCTGGAGATACTGTCTTACTTAGAAAGCATAGTGGTGAAAAACTGGCAAAAGTAAAAACCAATTACAGTAGTTGCTTACTTAACTTTATCGCGTGTAGCGATAATTCATCTTTTTCTGAAGAACTAGATAAAACGGATGAACCTATTTTATCTAATCAATTTATTGCCTTAATGGAGTCTTAATGAGTTTAATTACCAACATTGCAAAAAAAGCTGCACAAGCCGCTAAAGTTATGGCCATTCAAACAAGTGAAGCCAAAACAAAGTTATTAAATGATATGGCTAATGCCTTGAGAATTAACAATAAAGTTATTATGGCAGCGAATGATATCGATATTAGTTTTGCGAAAGAAAAAGGCTTAGGTGAAGCAATGCTCGATCGCTTACAGTTAAATGCTGCTCGCATCGAAGATATGGCAGTAGGCTTAGAAACAGTTGCAGGAATATCTGAAGTAGTTGGCACGCTTAGAGAGCAAGTTGTTAGACCTAATGGTTTGAAAATTAGCAAAATGCGGGTGCCTTTAGGCGTCATTTGTATGATTTATGAAGCTCGACCGAATGTGACCGCTGATGCCGCAGGTTTATGTATTAAGTCAGGTAATGCCGTCATATTAAGAGGCGGAAAAGAAGCGTTAAACAGTAGTTTAGCCATTGCGAACGTTTTACAACAAGTACTTGTGAAACATCAATTACCAAAAGAGATTGTCACTGTCATTGATCAACCAGATAGAGCTTTAATGACAGAGTTACTCACGCAAAAAGATTACATTGATTTAGTGATCCCTCGCGGCGGCGAAGGCTTAATCAATTTTGTCTGTGAAAATAGCCAAATTCCAGTGATCCAGCATTATAAAGGCGTTTGTCATTTATTTGTCGATGAAAAAGCTAATATCGACAAAGCATTAGCTTTACTGTTAAACGGCAAAACCCAAAGAACCGGTGTTTGTAATGCCTTAGAAGGTTTACTTGTTCACCAAAAGGTTGCGGATAAATTTTTACCTTTAGTTGCAAAACGTTTTCAAGAGCTTGGTGTGAAAGTCAATGGCTGTGCTCGAACGGTACCTTATTTTGACGACATAGTGCCTTTAGCTGATTCAGAGTTTGGTGAAGAATATTTAAGCTTAGAGATTGCGATTCGTGTGGTAGATGATTTTGGTCAAGCCATTGATCATATTGATCAGTTTGGTAGTAACCATACCGAGGTTATTTGTACGGAAGATCAACAAAAAGCGATGAATTTTCAACGTTTAGTGGATGCTTCAGTGGTCATGGTAAATGCTTCTTCACGTTTTTCTGACGGCTCACAATTAGGACTTGGTGCTGAAATTGGCATTGCTACCTCGAAATTACATGCCTACGGACCAATGGGCATAGAGTCATTAACGACAGAAAAATATCTCGTTAATGGTGAAGGCCAAGTTAGAGCTTAAACCGTCTTAAACAGATAAAAGCTTTTTAATCAGTCAAAGAACACTCGCATAAATCAGTTAAGTTTGATTCAGCGAGTGTTTTTATTTTTTATTGGCCAATAAAAAATAACTAAGAAATGCGAACTTTTTTATCGATTCACTTATAATGCAGCCACGTTAATTTTACTACTCGCTTTGTTATGCTCTCTGGTGAATCTTGCTTTACCCCTTTTAAAGAATCGATAGCGGATCACTGTTTACCACAGCGCTTTACTTACCCGTTTTATTATCAGCCCCATCCTTTGGCACTTGTGGCCGTGAAAGAGTTGCAGCAATATTTAACGAATCAATGCCAATGGCATCATAATTTTGGTATTCCATCTCATCAACTCACGACTCCGTCGGCAATTCCTGAAGAAGTTAGTGGTAAAATGTTTGGCGTATTGGTTGTGAAAAATAGCCATGGTGAGTTAGGGTATTTATCTGCATTTTCCGGCAAACTTGCCAATCAAAGTTGTTTAGCGAAATTTGTCCCTCCTGTGTTCGATATCCAGCAAGAAGATAACTTTTTTATTGAGAAACAATCAGTTATTAATAATATTAATCAACAAATATCGAGACTTGAGCAGAACCCCGCTATTGAACAATTAAGTTGTCAGTTAATTGAACAAAATAGTCAGTTTGAAAGTGAGCTACAAGCGCATCGTGAAAAAATGATAACGAATCGCCAAGCGCGAAAGCACAAGCGCTTAATCGCTGAGCAAGCGTATAATGATGGTGATTTAAATGCGCAGGAATATAAAGCTCATAGCATTCAAATGAGTCGAGAAAGTGTTGAAGACAAACATGCTTTAGCGGATTTAAAACAACATTGGCAAGAAAAAATTGCGGCGATTGAATCAACACTTAAGCCGTTAGAAGCAGCGCTTGCTGATTTAAAAAAGCAGCGAAAAAAATTATCAAATGCGCTACAAAAGTACCTCTTTAAGCAATATCAATTTCTTAATCAAAGTGGCGAAGCACAAAATTTAATAACCTTGTTTAAAGATTCACTTTTTCAAACACCTCCAGCAGGCGCGGGTGATTGTGCTGCACCTAAGTTATTACAATATGCGTTTCGTCATCATTTAACGCCAATCACTATGGCAGAATTTTGGTGGGGAGCAGCGCCTAAATCTGAAATTCGCCAACATAAAAACTTTTACCCCGCATGTCAGGGAAAATGCCAACCGATTCTTACACATATGCTGGCAGGAATGGCATTGGATGAAAACCCATTGTTAACAAATCCTGCGGCTGGTAAGCCTTTGCCGATTGTTTATCATGACCAAGATATTGTCGTAGTGAATAAGCCCGCTGAATTTCTTTCAGTACCTGGAAAATCGATAGCTGACTCTGTTTATAGCCGTATTAAAGAAAAATTTCCTCAGGCAACGGGCTCATTAATTGTCCATCGCTTAGACATGGCAACGTCAGGGCTTTTGATATTGGCGCTAAACCCAAGAGCGCACAAAAAACTTCAACAACAGTTTATAAACAAAACCATTGAGAAACGATACGTCGCTATTATTGAAGGTGAGCTAACGACAGAAACAGGCAGCATAGATTTACCTTTAACGGTAGATATTAATGACAGACCACGCCAGTTAGTGTGCTTTACTCACGGTAAAAAAGCATTAACTCGCTTTGAAAAATATCATCCACAGCCAACATTTACATCTGATAAAAAACTGACCAAAGTTTATCTTTATCCTAAAACAGGCCGAACTCACCAATTACGCATGCATTGTGCTCATTTCGATGGCTTAAATATGCCCATTTTAGGGGATGATTTATATGGTAAAAAAGCTAATCGGCTTCATTTACATGCCGAATATTTAGCGTTTGAACACCCAGTCACTAAAAAAACGATGGCTTTTCAACAAGACGCCGAGTTTTAAGGGATGTGCTAACTTGGTGTCTCGCAATTGCGACTGAACATTAAATAAACTGTCCCAAAAGTGACACAGTTGAAATTACTGTTGTTGTTTCCTTTCTTAAAAGTTCTTTTATATTAACGGTTTATAATGCTTCTGTGTTATGGCATAAGACTTGTAATTCATTCATCTACAATAAATAACAATATTGATGATTATGGACGTACAAAGACCATTTGTTGCTAAACCATGGTGGAAAAAACATTGGTATATTTTTCCAGCGGTTGCTTTGCTCACAACTATTTACCTTTTAAAAAGTTATTTAGGAGATGCTTCCTATTTTCTCGATAAGAAATCATTTGTCACCGCGAAAGTTCAACAAGGAAACTTTACAGTTAATGTGCGTGCTTCTGGTTTATTAAAGCCGTTAAATATCCGTTGGGTTTCTTCACAGGTTGCCGGAAGAGTTGAAGAAGTTTTGGTTAAAGCAGGCGCTAAAGTTAATGTTGGAGATGTGCTTGTAAAATTATCAAATCCTGAACTTCATCGTGAATTAGAAACTGCTCGCTGGGAACTTGAAGCCAATAAAGCAGAAAGTCATGCCGCCTATGTAGCACTTGAATCGCAAATGGTTGATTTACAAAATTCAGTTGTCTCTGCTGAATATAGTTATCAATCAGCTAAATTAAAACTAGATGCCGAAACTATGTTAATGCAACAAGGAAATGCCACCGTTTCTGCACTTGATTATCAAAAAAGTCAATTAGCGGTTAAGCAGCAAATGCAGTATTGGCAAGCACAGCAACAAAAAGCTGAGAAAATGAAAGCCAATATGGCTGCCACTAAAATAGCGCAAAATGCCCGTATGGGGTTAGTCGAAAATAATTACCAACGGGTGGTCGATAAGGTGGCGGCATTACAAGTGAGAGCAAATACCGAAGGGATCATCCAACAAGTCTCTCTTGAGCTAGGAGAACGTACTCAATTGGGAGATAGCGTAGCCTTAATTGCCGACCAACATTCTTTATTTGCAGAGTTGCAGGTTCAAGAAGTCAGGGCTCGAGATATTTCCATAGGACAATTTGTCAGTATTGATACTCGAATAAGTGAAATTTCAGGCAAAGTGACTCGCATCGATCCGGCAGTGAAGAACGGCATGGTATTAATAGATGTTGCGTTGACGAGTCAATTGCCGAATGAAGCTAGACCCGATTTAACCGTCGATGGCTTAATTGAAATTAGTAATATTGATGATGCGTTATATATCAAACGCCCCATGTATGCACCAAGTCATACCACGGTTAATCTTTATACCTTAAGTGAAGATAAAGCGTTTGCGAATAAACGAGAAGTTAATTTAGGCCAAGCTTCTGTGAATAACATTCAGATATTGACGGGATTATCAGTTGGGGATGAAGTTATTATTTCAGACTCAACGGCTTGGCAAGATCACCAACAAATTATGATTAATTAAAAAATACAGACACTAAATCATCACGTAACTCAATAACAAGTTAAAAAACAACGTTAGATTTAAAAAATAACGTGTTAAATAAAGAGATAAAAATTATGACACCATTAATTACCTTAAAAAATATCAGTAAAACTTTTTTCACAGAAGAGATAGAAACCCGCGCATTAAATGATATTAATTTAGTGATTAATAAAGGTGAATACATTGCTTTAAGTGGGCAATCTGGCTGTGGTAAATCAACGTTATTATCTTTGCTAGGTTTGCTCGATGCGCCAAGCGGTGGCCAATATTTATTAGCCGATAATGATGTTTCTTCATTAACTCGTGACCAACGCGCAACGATTAGGTCTGAACAAATTGGCTTTGTTTTTCAATCGTTTAATTTAATTTCAGATTTAACCGTCTTTGAAAATGTGATGTTGCCGTTAACTTATCAAACGCATAAATCTAAACAATTTATGGAAGAAAAAGTTAACGAGGTTTTAACTAAGGTTGAGATGAGCCATCGAAAAAATCACTTTCCTTCGCAATTATCCGGTGGTCAACAACAACGTGTGGCCGTTGCACGTGCGTTGGTCAATGATCCTAGTATTATATTAGCTGATGAGCCAACAGGTAACTTAGACTCTAAAAATGCCGAAGCTGTTTTACAGTTATTTGATGTTTTACATCAAGATGGCGCTACTATTTGCATGGTAACCCATGATCATGCATCCGCTAATAGAGCGAATCGTTGTTTAGAAATGTTTGATGGTCAGTTGATTAAAGATCATTTTACTAAGCCTAAGTCAGCCACGGTTAGTCCTGATGAAATTGCTGTGGGGTAACAAAATGTCAATGTTTATCGATATAAAATATGCCGTGCGCTTATTGTTTCAATCGCCAAAATTTACCGCCATGACTATTGGTGTGTTAATTGGTGGTTTATCCATAAGCTTATTTACCTTTTCGTTTCTCTATTCAACCATATATAAACCTTTGCCTATTCCGGAAGGTACGACGGCA
The DNA here is from genome assembly GCF_031846185.1 of Thalassotalea castellviae. Lineage (NCBI taxonomy): Bacteria > Pseudomonadati > Pseudomonadota > Gammaproteobacteria > Alteromonadales > Colwelliaceae > Thalassotalea > Thalassotalea castellviae. The sequence goes on along the minus strand of NZ_JAVRIF010000011.1, from coordinate 37,995 downwards.
AAATCTGTTACGGTTTATCATAATGAAAGGTTTCGACATATCACGGGTTATGAATTTGAAAATGTAAAAAATGATTTATCTAGTTTTGACGAATTTGGTATTTATGAAAATGCCAATATTCGCGTTTCGGTTGAACAATCAGGAAAGAATTATTCTGGTAGCTATATTCGCCCTGGCTTTCTCGAATTTAGCCGTGTACTGCCGATCCAAGGCCGAGTGATACAAGATAGTGACCTGCTCGAAGGTGCAAAACCTGTGGCATTAATCAGCTATGAATTATGGCAAGCGGATCACCAAGGAAGCAACGATATCTTAGAAAAAACCATGGTGATTAATGGTCAAATCACCGAAATTATTGGTGTCATGCCAAAGGCTTATCGATTCCCTCATTCTTCGCAAATTTGGTTGCCATTAACCAATGAATACTTCAATGATGATCCTGAAAAAAGCACCAGTTATTTTGCCTATGCCCGATTAAAACAAGGGGTTGAAATTGCACAAGCTGAGCAAGAGCTTGGCCAAGCCATCAATCAAATATATCAGGAAAATGTTAAATTGTATGGCTTGCCAGAATTAAATAAAACCGTGCAACTCATGACGTTTCAAATGGCTCAAACAGGTAATGATGGCAATATTGTATTTGCTTTCTTAATGCTTATTTCTTGGTTAATTTTGTTACTGGCCTGTATTAATGTCGGTAATTTATTATTCGCACGAACCATTGAACGACAAAAAGAAACGGCCATCAGAGCCGCTTTAGGTGCAAAAACAAAACGATTAGTCAGTCAGTTAATGTGGGAAGGAACGCTTATAACATGCCTAGGTGCATTGCTTTCCGTGTTATTAGTGGCAGCCGTGCTTGACTATACCGAAGTTGTGCTAAGTTCATGGTTACCCAATGGTGGTGCGTTTTGGTGGCACTATGGTATGGATAGTGAAACATTAGCGATGGCTATTTTATTTACTTTAGTTACCATTTTGTTATCGACTTTTTTACCCGCTTGGCGGTCGGCAAATCAAGATATCAACTTAGTATTAAGAGATGGTACAAGAGGAGCACAGAGTAAAAAGTCAGGACGTTTTTCTCGAATATTAGTGACTACGCAAGTGTTTTTAGTGGCCGTGTTAATGCTTATCGGGTCGATATCTGCTTTTATTGCCCATAAATTTATTAACATGGAAATGGGCGATAATTACCAAGATGTGATGACCGCTCGTTTTACTATACCGGAATTAAAATATACGGATCAGCCACAACAATTAGCGCTATTAAGTGAACTAATTGAACGACTGAAATCTCACCCTCAAGTTGTGGATGTGATCACTCACAATTGGATGGGCTCTTCCGCAATTAGTCTTGATGGGCACGAATACCAATCAGAAGAAGAGAAACCAAAAGTTGATACCATCAGTGTGATTGGTGATAGTGCTACGGTTGGTATTTCACTGAAAGCGGGACGACAATTTACGCATAATGACAAACTAGGCCAGCAAAAAGTTGCCATTATTAGTCAGTCAATGGCTAACCGTTATTGGCCAGGTGAGTCGCCACTAGAGAAAAGTCTTTTGATCACAGTGAACGATAAAGATGAGAAAGTCGTGATTGTTGGTGTGGTAAGTAATCGCATGAATGCCAGTAAAATGTTTGGTAAGCGTGATAGCGCCGATGAAATCTATTTATCAGGGCTTCAGTTTTCCGATGCGTCTCAAATATTGTTTTATCGTGTTCATCCTGATACGAAAGATAGAGGTGAAATTTTTTACCAAGCCATGTTCCAAACCGATAGAAATATTGAATTAGATTATGAAGTTCAACCTTCAGATAAAAATAGAAATATGATGCGTGATTCCATGCGGTTAATGTCGAATATTACCTTTGGAACAGGCTTTTTTGCCTTATTATTGGCAATGGTAGGTATTTACGGCCTAACGGCAAATGCCGTGGCACAACGTACTCATGAAGTAGGGATCAGAAGAGCCGTTGGCGCCAGTGATAAAAGTATTATTCAAATGTTTTTAAAACAAGGTGCTAAACAATTATTAATAGGTCTTGGATTAGCAATGGTATTATTTTATCTTCTTGCCTTTGGTTTCCATAAATTTACTGAAGGAATTTTTCCAATAACTATTTATTTTATGCAGGCGGTTGTTGTGGCGGTGGGCTTATCATTAGTGGTGATGTTTGCGACCTATTTACCGACCAGAAGAGCCGTAAAGATGGAGCCGAGTTTAGCGCTCAGATATGAATAACTTAGCGCGTTAACCATGAGATTGAAACAAGCAGATAACACAGCAAGTTTATCTGCTTTTCATCTTGAACCAATGCTTGTTCCTTGAGTGAATATTACTTAAAGTGAATAAATAACTTCGGAAATGAACCTTATAGTGACTAAAAAAATCCTTATTGCAGATGATGATATCAATATCATTGCCAGTTTAAAATTTGTCCTTGCCGATGAAGGCTTCGACATTTTAGCGGTAACGACACCAGAAGCGGCTTTGGAAAGTATTAAAAATCATGTAGTAGATCTGGTGTTACTTGATATGAACTTTCAACATGATACTACCTCCGGTTCAGAGGGGATTTCGTTAGTATCGGCTATTACGGCACTCGAACTGAATATCCCTATTATTGTGATGACAGGGTGGGCAACCATAGACATTGCCGTGGAAGCAATGCAAGCGGGGGCAAAAGATTTTATTCAAAAGCCTTGGAAAAATGAACGTATGCTCAGTGCAATTGCGAATCAATTGGCATTAGCGCAATCCGATAAAAAAGCGCAACGACTTAGCCAGCAAAACCACTTACTCACTTCGCAAGCTCATCCGAGCAATCGAGAAGGTATTATCGCTCAATCGCCGGTCATGCAAAACCTGTTATCAACCCTTGATGATTTAGCACAAAGTGAAATGAGTATTTTACTGACTGGAGATAATGGTACTGGCAAAAGCATGTTAGCTTCATACGTACATCAAGTTTCAAATCGTGCAAAGCATTCTTTTGTGCCGGTAAATATGGGGGCTATTCCTGAATCGTTATTTGAAAGCGAAATGTTTGGGCATGTTAAAGGGGCATTTACCGATGCCAAAGAAAACCGTGTCGGTCGTTTTGAAATGGCTGAGCAAGGAACTTTGTTTTTAGATGAGTTAGCCAATATACCTATCGCCCAGCAAGCAAAATTATTGCGGGTTTTAGAAGAGCAAAAATTTGAAGCTGTTGGCAGTAGCAAATCATTACAAGCGAATGTCAGAATTATCTCTGCAACCAATAGCGACTTATTAGCTGATATTAAAAATAATCAATTTAGAGAAGATTTATATTATCGACTCAATACCATTGAATTGCGTGTACCATCACTCAATGAACGTCTTGAAGATATTCCTGCGCTGGCTGAGCATTTCCTGATACAGTTCAGCTCTAAATATCATCGTACATTACCTCAATTAACTGACCAAGCGGTACTTGCCCTACAACAATATCATTGGCCGGGTAATATTCGCGAGTTAAGTCATTTGATGGAACGGGTATTATTTACCTGTAAAAAATCGTCTATTGATGCGGATGATTTAATGTTAAAAGTAGTGGAAAATAACCACGAATCTCTTGACGATCCTAGCTTGAGTCTTGAAGCTATTGAGCGTAAAGCGCTTATTAAACGATTAGCGTTTTTCCGTGGTAATGCTACGGAAACAGCTAAGTCACTTGGCTTAAGTCGCAGTGGATATTACCGACGATTGAGTAAATATGAACTTGTTTAAGTCGGCTCGTCAGTGGTTATTGGGTAACGCTAAATATTACCAAGGTGATAATCAGCTCAAGTTAGTGCTCTTGGTTTGTATTCCATGTGTTGCTATGACGATAAGCGCGTTGCTATTAGCAGAAATTTCTATTTACTTAATCGCGTTTATTATCATCATTCTTACCTTGTTATGCAGCTATGTTGTGGTGGCAAGTCAACTTAATTCTGATTATCAAATTCGTACATTGTCCAATTTAATTGAGTCGATGATTGATGGCGATTATACCTTAAGAGGGCGACTACAAACCAATCAAGCGTTTCAAGAATTGCTCAATTTAATTAATGAGTTGGCTGATACATTATCGCAACATAAAATTGAAGCGAAAGAGTCTCGATTATTGCTAGAGCGCATCATGGAGCAAATGGATGCCATTGTCTTAGCCACCGACGAAACAGGGTTGGTTGTCATGGCCAATGCTTCCGCTAAAAAATTAGTGCTAGGGAATGTGGAGAATATTGAAAAAATTCAGCTTTCCTCCACCTTAATTGGTGGAGAAATTGAACATGCTACGTCTGGCATTGTTGATTTTAGTCACACCCAATTAACCGGCGAACATTTTTTATTGAAAGAGTCTTTTTTAAGTGAAGGCAAAAAGCATCAACTTTATATGCTAACGAATGCAGAACGTTTGCTTATGGAAAAAGAGCGAAAAGCCTGGCAAAGCTTATTACGGGTATTAAGCCATGAGTTGAATAATTCATTAACCCCTATTGTGGCCATTAGTCAAACCATGCAGTCAAAGCTGCAAAAATTAGCCGATGAAAAGCAACAAACATCGTTACTTGATGGCATAGGTATTATTAATGAAAGGGCTGGATCATTAAGTGAATTTATCGCAAGTTATAGCCAGTTAGCACATTTACCAAAACCAAACGTTTCCAACATTTCTCTGAAGATTATGCTTGATAACCTCGCTGCGTTATTCCCAATGTGTGAAGTTAACACGGTTATTGATGAAAAATTAATGATTCACGTTGATAAAAATCAATTTGAGCAAGTATTGATTAATATTTTCAAAAATGCTGTCGAAGCCATGGAACTTCAAAGTGAAAAAGTCATTCAGGTAAATTCTTATCAAGAAGGTGCTTGGCAGCATATTATTATTGAAGATCAGGGCGCTGGCATTGCCAACTTAGAGAATGTTTTTGTGCCATTTTACACGACAAAAAATAAAGGCAGTGGTATTGGACTGACGTTATGTCGGCAAATAATGTTTAATCATAACGGCTTAATAAAATTGAAAAATGTCGGAGTGAAGAACAAAGGTGTTGCTGTTACGTTATCTTTGCCCGCTATTGAATACGTTAACTTCAGTTAACTGGTGTTAAATAACTGCTTTAAATTTAATTTGTTGAAGCGGTTGTGATTTGTCACTTAGCTTTGAAAGATAAAAAAGGCTCTATGATTGATAGAGCCTTTGTTGTTCAGTTGATTATTCGTCTTCTTCAATCAAGGTCATTAAAGAAGTGTTTCCACCCGACGCCGTTGTATCAATGCTGATGGTTTTTTCGGTCGTTAAGCGCTGAATTAAATTATCTAAATATTCAGAACTGATCACCGGCAATATCGCACCTTGGCGTTCCGCTAATTTTTCACTGAAGAAATGTTTACGGTCACACGAACTGTCTACCACAATGCCGGAAAGAGCAGGGTGTTCTAACATAGTGGATAAATGACGTAATCGAGCTACTTGGAAAACATTTTTATCTTCACCGGTGGCAATAAATTTATCTCTAAACGCTAATGCTTCATCGTAAAATAAGTCCGAAACTACGGTAATAACCGTATTACCTGTTGCTAACGCCGTTACAATCGATAACACCCAAAAGTGGAAAGTTACATTTTTATCGGCAAAACAAATCAGGTTACCGCGGTTTTCCAGGTATAAAACATTAGATTCCCCTGTTGGCCCCGGCAATAACGTTGGTTTTTTCAACCGTTTTTCAATATTGATTAACTGCGAACGAGCCGACATTAAGGTTCTATCTAAATCTTCAGCTAATTCATCAACAATACCCACATGAGCGATTTTTGCTAACAGCTGACGTACACAAGAAATACGGGTATTTAAATCGGTTAAGCGCCAATTTTTTTCAGCAGAAGCTGCTTTTTCCATCATTAATTTAGCTTCTTTAACTGATTCTTCACCACCATCTAACGCGTCTACTTGCGCAGGTAATAAGTTAAATTGCTCTGGATTTGGTGTCGCTTTTTCTTTCACTAATCGAGTTAAATAATTTGGTCCACCTGCTTTTGGTCCTGTCCCTGAAAGTCCACGGCCACCAAAAGGTTGAACCCCGACAATTGCACCAATCATATTGCGGTTAATATAAATATTACCGGCACGTGAAAGTTTAGCTAAATCAAACGCTCGCTTTTCTATACGGGTATGTATCCCCATAGTTAAACCAAAACCAGTACCATTTACTTTATCAATAACCGCTTCTATTTCATTGCCTTTAAAACGCACAACGTGTACACAAGGTCCAAAGACTTCTTGTTGCAATACATCAATATCATTAATTTCATAAAGACGAGGTGCAAAAAAGAAATGTTCGTTTTCTTTTGATTCAGTCGATACTTCACACTGATATAAAAGCTGCCCCTTTGATTGCATATAATCACTATGAGCATTGAGTGCATCAAGCGCTTTTTGATCTATCACGGGGCCGATATCTGTGCTTAATTGAGCAGGATCTCCCACATGTAATTCTGCTAATGCGCCTTTGAGCATCGTAATGACATTGTCAGCAATATCTTCTTGTAAAAATAACACTCTCAGCGCAGAACAACGTTGACCTGCTGATTGAAAACCGGATGAAATGACGTCATCAACCACTTGCTCTGGTAAGGCGGTAGAGTCAACTATCATACAGTTTTGACCGCCAGTTTCAGCAATCAATGGTACTTGATCGCCACCGCGCTCTGCTAAGGTTTGTGAAATTAACGTTCCTGTTGCGGTTGAGCCAGTAAACATCACAGTTTGAATGCGTTCATCAGGAATGATGACGCTGCCAACTTGGCTGCCTCGGGCAATGACTGCTTGTACAACACCTTCTGGTAAGCCAACTGACTTCATTAACTCTATAGTCCGTAAGGCGATTAAACTGGTTTGTTCAGCCGGTTTAGCTAACACCGTATTACCGGTTGAAATAGCGGCCGCCACTTGGCCTAAGAAAATCGCTAACGGAAAGTTCCATGGACTAATACACAACACCACACCACGCGCTTCTAAACGTTCATCGGCTTCAAGTTCAATAGCTCTTTGCGCGTAATAACGACAAAAATCAACCGCTTCGCGCACTTCATCAATACCATCTTGCGCGACTTTACCGGCTTCTTTTATACACAAAGCAATTAACTCGTCAGTATGACGTTCAAGGATATCTGCTACTCGACATAACAAAGCCGCACGTTCTGAAACAGGTGTGTTTGACCATGATTCGAAGCTTGCTTGCGCGGTATCGATCATCGCCAGCATATCTTCTTTGCTATGAATATGATGAAAACCAATGATTTCGCTGTGATCTGCCGGGTTTTTTACCGCAATCGCATCTGTTGGAATATCATCATGATTGATTAAGTTGTCTTTTAGCCACTGATCTAATGATTCTTTTAGTGGCGTGATGCTATTAATATCGGTTAAATCTAAACCTTTTGCGTTATCACGTCCTTGACCATTTTTATCATAATATAATGCAATAGGTTTAGTGATTTGATTATTGTATTTATCTTTTAATCGTTGTGTTTTTTCTACTGGATCTTCTAATAGTGATTCAACAGGTTGTGTTTCATCGACAATGGCATTGACAAAAGAAGAGTTGGCGCCATTTTCTAATAAACGACGAACAAGGTATGCCAGTAAGTCTTCATGCTGACCAACAGGCGCATAAATACGACATTGGATGTGTTCATTGCTAACTATTTGATCATACAACGAATCTCCCATGCCATGTAAACACTGAAATTCAAAGCCTTCTTTATCATCACCGGCAAGTTCAACTATGGTTGCCGCAGTATAAGCATTATGTGTCGCAAATTGCGGATAAATAGTATCTCTGTAGGCTAAAAGTTTGTTCGCACAGGCATGATATGAAACATCGGTAGATGATTTACGGGTGAAAACAGGAAAATGCTGCAAGCCATCTTTTTGGGCGTTTTTAATTTCGCTATCCCAATACGCCCCTTTGACTAAACGCACCATCATTTTACGGCCCGCTTTCTCAGTAAGTTCACGTAACCAATCAACCACGAAAATAGCGCGTTTTTGATAGGCTTGTAGTGCAAGACCAAAACCATTCCAGTCGGCTAAATCAATATCACAAAAAACGGCTTCAATGATATCGAGAGATATTTCTAATCGTTCAGATTCTTCTGCATCTACCGTTAAGCCAATATTGTATTGTTTGGCTTGTAAACAAAGCGCTTTTAATTTTGGCACTATTTCAGCCATGACACGTTCTTTATGGGTAAATTCGTATCTCGGATGAATCGCTGACAACTTAACAGAAATACCCGGTACTTTGCGTGGATCATTCTTACCTGAAGCAACTGCGGCATCACCGATAGTTACAATTGCATCCTGATAAGCTTTTAAATAACGTTCAGCGTCTCGCATTGTGCGGGCACCTTCACCAAGCATATCGTAAGAATAGACATAACCTTGCTGTTCTTTCGTAGCAGCGCGTTCTGTGGCGGCTTTGATGGTTTCGCCCATCACAAACTGTTTACCCATAATTTTCATGGCATAGTTCATTGATTTACGAATAACAGGTTCGCCTAAGCGGCCAATGGTTTTTTTCAATAAACTAAACCGGTCGTGGTTACGTTTGTCGGCGTAATTCACCATAGAGCCGGTGATTAATAATCCCCACGAAGAAGCATTAACAAATAATGAATCACTGCTGCCTAAGTGGCTACTCCATTGACCTTGTGAAATTTTGTCACGAATTAATTCGTCTTGTGTATGCTTATCAGGTACACGTAATAATGCTTCAGCTAAACACATCAATACTACCCCTTCTTCACTTGAAAGCGAGTATTCTTGTAATAAAGCATCAATAGCACCATTGCCTGCTTGGTCTTGGCGAATTTTCAACACCATTTTACGTGCACGTTCCCATGCACGACTTCTGGCACTAACATTCACTTCTGCTAATGGTAAAATGTGATCTACGGCATCATTTTCATCAATGCGATAAAATTCACGAATTTTTTGACGTATGCTGTTTTGTGTATTTAATGAACCAGTGAATAGCATAATTGTACCTTATTAAAGTTTATTGGTGACAAATTTTGGTGCGAATTTTATAGCTATTGCCGCAGAATGTGTTTGCGTTTTTCGAGAAATAACAAGATAATTTACTGAATATTACGAAAACAACCATAGATAATGCTTAAATATGAGTTCTGCTAAAACACGTACCTTAGATCGGATTGATTTAACTATTTTAGACACTTTGCAAAAAGATGGGCGGATTTCGAACACTGATTTAGCGAAAAAAGTGAATTTAAGTGCGAGCCCTTGTTTAGAGCGCATGAAGCGATTAGAAAAAGAAGGCTTTATTAATCGTTACGGTGCTTTTTTAAATGCGAATAAATTAGGCTTTGGTATGAAAGCTTTTGTGCAAGTGACTCTTGATAGAACAACCGGCGATGTTTTTAACGAGTTTCGAAAAGAAGTGGTGAAAATTGAAGAAGTCGCTGAATGTCATTTAGTGGCGGGCGGTTTTGATTATTTAATTAAAGTTCTGTTTAATAACATTGAAGATTATCGAGAAATTTTATCAGAAATTGTCAATTTGCCAGCAGTTTCACATACCCATACATATATTGTCACCGAAAATGTTAAACAAGATGCTGGCGTACCAATTAATATTTAATATTGATTAACTCGACAGTGCGAATCGTTTAGTGGTGACAAATCTACGATGAGTGGTACTGGAATTCTTTCAGTGCTAACTATATAGTAAAAGCACTTCATAGTTATTGGCTATGAAATCATTTTTAATCATATCTAAAGAGATTTACATGAAATTTAAATTATTAACTTCGGCAAGCTTATTGTCACTTGCTGTATTAACAGGTTGCTCACAGCAAGCCACCACAACTGAATCAACAGTGAGTGCTCAACCAGAAAAGGTTAATGCTGAACGTATTAAAGCGCATGTTGAATTTTTAGCCGATGACATGTTAAAGGGGCGAGATACCGGTAGTGAAGGTCATCAAATTGCCGCCAATTACGTGAAATCAAATTTCAAACAATTAGGGTTATTGCCACAAGGTGATCATGGCACCTATGAACAAGAAGTGACTTTTCGTAAAGCTTATTTAGAAGATGGCAGTGCGAAAATGATCATTGAAAATGCTACTGGAACTGTTGATTTAACTTTCAAAGATGATTTTATTATGTCTGGTTCATCACTGGAACTTGAATCCATGGTGCAAGCCGAGACTGTTTTTGCCGGATACGGCGTTATCGCGCCTGAATTTGGTTACGATGATTACCATAACTTAGATGTTGAAGGTAAAATTGTTGTGGTATTAACGGGTCGTCCGGATGATTTACCTTCTGAAGAAGGTGCACATTTAGGTTCAGGTCGTGAAAAAATCCGTCATGCCGCGGAACGTGGTGCTGTAGGTTTTATTACTGTTCATACGCCAAAACGTGAAAAAGTACGTAGTTTTGAGAAGTCAGCTAAATATGCTGGTACACCACGTTTAAGTTGGGTCGGTAAAGATGGGAAACCATTTGGAAAATATGAAGAAATAAAAGGTGGTGCTTATCTACACCACGAAAGTGCTGAAGCTTTATTTGCCGGTGCTGAAAAAAGCTTAGCAGATGTTTTTGCAAGTGATACAGCCAATGAAAGCATTAAAGGTTTCGATTTAGCCGCAAAAGTAACGTTAGCAAGTAAATCTCGTCATGAAGAAATTACTAGCCCTAACGTTGTTGCTACGCTTGAGGGAAGTGATCCAGTATTAAAAAATGAATACGTGGTATTTAGTGCTCATTTAGATCATATCGGTGTGAGTAAACACGGTGATGATCACGAAGAAGGTGAAGCAGTCGATACTATAAATAATGGTGCTTTAGATAACGCTTCTGGTGTGTCAATTTTATTAGAAACGGCACGTTTACTTGCTTCAATGCCAGAAAAACCGAAACGTTCAGTATTATTTGTTGTGGTAACCGGTGAAGAAAAAGGTTTATTAGGCTCAAGTTATTTTGCCAATAATCCTACGGTTCCTGTGATGCAAATGGTAGCGAATGTTAATTTAGATATGCCATTAATTTTATACCCTTTTGCTGATGTAATCGCATTTGGTTCAACCCACTCTACTTTAGGTAGCATTGTTGAATCTGCGGCGAAGAAAATTGATATTAGTTTGAGCCCTGATCCAATGCCAGAGCAAGCTTTGTTCACCCGTAGTGATCATTACAGCTTTGTTAAAGCGGGTATTCCATCAGTATTTTTAATGACAGGTTTTAAATCGAAAGATCCTGAAATTGATGGTGGTAAAATGTTTGGTGATTTCTTAAAAAATCATTATCACCAACACAGTGATCAAATTGATTTACCGATCCGTTGGGATGCTGCAGCTAGTTTTGCTGAAGTAAACATGATGATTGGTGTTGAAATTGCGAATGGTGAAAATCGTCCAGTATGGAATGAAGGTGACTTTTTTGGGAAAACTTTTGCGCAATAACGTCTTGCTTATTGGGTAAACATTTTAAAGGCGCAGCATGAAAATGTCGCGCTTTTTTGTTTTCTTCAACAGTACAACCAGTTACACTCAAATGACTTAAATTATTGGACATTATTAATGATGAATGCTCATGAATATGCGATTCAAGCAAACGGTTCTTTCGCACTGCCAGATGCTTGTTTTAAAGTAAAATCGTTAATGGAAGATGAAAGCTCTACTATTGAAGATTTTGCCAATGTGATCAGCGTAGACCCTTCAATGACCTCGCGATTACTTCAAATTGCCAATAGTGCAATTTATAGTTTTCCTGGAGAAATTAGTACCATATCACGTGCAATCACAATTATTGGTACACAAGCGATTTATAATATGATGTTAGTCGATGTTGCAGCATCAGCTTTTAAGCATTTTTCAAATCAAGCTATCGATCTAAAACGTTTTTGGCGAATGAGTGTTTTTTGCGGGTTAGCCACGAAAAACCTTGCGATAAAATCAGGAATTCGCGATATCGAACGTCTCTTTGTTGCGGGACTGTTACAAAATTTTGGTGAGCTAATTGTGGCTAAAATCAGCCCAGAAATTGCGAAAGAATGTGAAGGTTATTCTCCAGAGAACTTACCTTGGCAATTACAGCATGAACTATTGGGTTTTAGTTATACTGATGTTTCTGCAGAATTATTAAAAATTTGGCAAATTCCAGAAAAAATTATTTTACCAATTCGCCATTACAATGAAGCACATACCATTCAAATCAATAAAGATGTCAAAGTGCTATATTTAGCATCACGGTTAGCATTAGTTGATTCACACCCTGAAACTTTTAATTATGATGATACGATTGATGAGTCATTGTGTAAAAGTTTAGCGATATCTACCGATGATTTGAATGCTGCGGCAGATTTTGCCAGCCAAGAAGCCGCGAATATTTTACAAATTATGGATGCGAAATTATTTACACGCTAATCAGGTAAGAGATATTAATTCATTGGTTTTAATATCATTTTTATTCGAGTAAATGCAATGGGTGAACTTATCTGTACACAACGTTTACGTAAACGGTAATGTTAGGCAAGACATTCTCACGAAACCTTGCTAGCATCGAGCATCAAAAATAAAGGCTGTCCAACATATCGAGATAGCTTAATAAAAATTATAACAAGTAAGAATTATTATAAGAAGGACATCATGACTGCATCTAGAGAACATTTTAGCTCACGCATCGGTTTTATTTTGGCGGCTGCAGGCTCCGCTGTTGGTATCGGTAATTTAGTTGGTTTTCCTGTTAACGCAGCTAAAAACGGTGGTGGTGCATTCTTAATTATGTATGCACTTTTTGTATTTTTTATCTGCTTACCGGTTATGATTGCCGAAATGGCGGTCGGTCGTAAAACGCAAAAAGAACCGGTTGGTGCATATAAATCCTTAAGTAATGACAGTAAGTTATGGGGGGCTGCTGGGTTTTTAGGAGTGCTAACACCATTTATGATCGCGGTATTTTATATGGTGCTGACAGTATGGTTATTTGGCTACATTGCGTTAACCCTTTCAGGAAATTTAGATTTTCTCGCGAGCAATGAAGGTTTTGGTACCTTTATCAATAGTCCTTATCTTTTTATCGCCATGGCGGTTGTGGCTGGCATCATTAATTTTATATTAGTGGCGGGTGTGAAAGACGGTATTGAAAAAGCGGCCAAAGTGTTAATGCCGACATTGTTTATTATGCTGATCTTAATGGTTATTTTTGTTTTAACTTTAGAAAACTCGATGGCAGGGGTGAAATTTTTTATTATTCCTGATTTTTCTAAAATCACGCCTTCTGTAATCAATGGTGCGCTTTCGCAAGCGTTTTTCTCATTATCGCTTGGTATGGGGATTTTAATCACTTACGGCTCCTATATTAACAATAAAACGGATATTGCTAATTCTGCTAAGTTAGTAGCGATAACTGATACTGCAGTGGCTTTTACTGCTGGTTTAATGATTTTACCGGCTGTTTTCTCGTTTAACCCAAATGTAAATACAGCGGAACTAAGTGATAGTTCGGTGTCATTAATTTTTACGTTTTTACCTAAAATATTTTTAGCTTTACAGGTTTCAATTGGCTATATCGGTGCGAGTTTAGTGGCGGCATTTTTCTTTATTTTAGTATTCTTTGCTGCTATCACGTCACTTGTTTCTATATTAGAAGTACCTGTATCTTATTTAGTGACTGAAAAATGTCATAGCCGTAAAAAAGCATTAACTATTTTATTAATGACCGCAGGTACTTTAGCGGTGTTTGCAACGGTGTCATTTGGTATGGTGGCCTTTTTCACTGAGTTCACAAACTATGCCGGTGGTTCACGTTCTTTCTTTGATGTGGTTTACGATATTTTTTATGACACTATTTTGCCGTTAAATGGCTTTTTATTGTGTATTTTTGTGAGTTACCGCTGGAAGAAAAAACAGCTTACCGCTGAACTATCTGAAGGGAGTGACAGCTATGCAGGCTCTTGGGTAGAAAAATATGTCAATTTTTCATTAGGTACCTTTATTCCTGTGATTGTGTTCTTTATCTTTATTAATACCGTGGCGACGAAATTTTTCGCGATAAATCTTTTTGGTTTTTAATCAATCGTTAAACAAACTGTAAAAAAGGCCGTGTAATTTGATATAATTATTCGGCCTTTCTTTTTATATTTCTTGCAAATGATTTCTTATATTACGCAACACCTTGAAACAAGTGATTTAAACCAATGCCAACGAATTTTTCATGGTAGAGGACATGCTTATCAATCGTTTGAGCATATTAATGTTGATTGGTTTTCTCCGGTAATTGTTATCACTTTATATCAAGCTGTTGACCAGCAATGGTTGGCTGAACAAGTTGATGCGTTATCACAGTTAGCAGCTTTTCAAGCAAAATGCTTATCAATTCAGGTGCAGCATCGTTATCAAAAATATGCGCCGATAGAGGTGTTATGGGGTGAGCCTATTACGGCTACCATTGTTGAAGAGCATGGTCTGAATTATCATATTCAATTAGGAAAGTCTCAAAATCTGGGCTTGTTTTTGGACATGGCCAACGGGAGAAAATGGCTCTTAGATAATGGCAAAGATAAGAATATTTTAAATTTATTTGCTTATACCTGCGCGTTTTCAATTGTCGGTATTGCCGGTGGTGCCAAACAAGTTATTAATATTGATATGGCTAAAGCTGCGCTTGCCAAAGGACGTGAAAATCATAAGTTAAATAAACAAGACCTTAGCCGAGTAAAATTTGAAGGCGTTGATATTTTTAAGTCTTACGGTCGGCTGAAAAAACATGGTCCTTATGACATTTTAATCTGCGATCCTCCGTCCTTTCAAAAAGGTAGTGTCGATATTGAGCGAGATTACAAAAAAATCATTCGCCGTATCCCAATATTAGTTAAACCGAAAGCAGACCTTTTGCTGTGTTTAAATTCTCCTGATTTAGATGAATCATTTTTATTAGACGAAGTTGCCCGAGAATGCCCTGATTGTATTTTTCAAGAAAAAATCAGCAATCCAACGGTATTTGTTGAAGCAGAAAGAGGGAAGGGGTTGAAGGTATTACGGTTTAAATATTTACCCTAATACCTTTACATTTATGCGTTGATGAAGACTTTAATTTACGACAATTCTAGCTGCAAGTAGAATTAAAAAGCTGCCAGTAATTTTATCGATAATATAACTATTACGTTTCAGTTTTTCTAATATTGGTCCCCGAGAAAACATAAAGGCGACAATTAAATACCATAAGGTGTCGATGATACCAACGGTTGAAACCATAATGATTTTTTGTTGATAACTTGCTTGGGTATCAACGAACTGGCTAAATAATGCTAAGAAAAATATTGCTAATTTAGGATTTAAAAAAGCAATTAAAAAGCCGTCTTTCCAACCATTAATCACTTGTTGATTCACTTCTGTTGCTAGTTGATCTTCTTGAAGGTCAAAATTTTGCTTCTTACTCATCAACGCCTTAATACCCAAATAGATTAAAAAGGCTGCGCCTGCATATTGGATGATTGAAAATAGCATCGGAGATTGCACTATAACCACACCAATACCTAAAGCGGTTAATGCCGCATATAAGGCAACACCTGCACCATGACTAATGGCTGTGGCATAACCTTGCTTAGCACCACCAAAAAGAGTGTTTTTAACTACTACAGCAAGACTAGGCCCAGGCGATAATGCGCCCATGACACAGATAAAAGCTAACGATAGCCATAAATGAAATTCCATTAATCGTCCTAATTCATATTTCTAATTCGTTTAAAACTTGCGAATCTTGGCACACCTCGTTTAGTTTTACCAATAAATTGATAGGTTATTATTGCGCCAATAGGGGGTGGATTTTTACGTTGCAGATCAGAAAAGCCGGTGCCTATTTTAAACTGCAGCCCTGATTGAGTTTCTACTAATAAAGAACCAAGCATTTGTTGGTATTTTCCTTTTCCAGGAATATGTTGAATTACCCGTGCTTCCGCGTCTTGATACTTTTTTAGTTTCATTAATTTTTTGCTGCGCCCTTGCTGATATAAAGCATCTTGATGATGTAGCATTAATCCTTCGCCATGCTGTTTTACTACTTGATCTAAACGCTGGTAAAGCTCTGCTTTGCTCGCTATTTTCATTTGTTTGATCATTTTAAGAGATGGAGCAGAAGCTTGGCGAATAAGGGTTTTCATCGCGATAATTCGTTGGGAAAATGTGCCTTTATGTCCAGGTAGATCAAAAATCATAAAGCGTAATGTTTGCCAGCAAGCATTATTGTCTTTTTGCAAAGAGACACAAGATGCGGTGCTTTCAAAAGCGTTTCTACCACGCCATATTTCGCCATCCATGGCTGTGTTGGGCCAGCCCTTAGTGAACCAAGGAGGCAGATTTATTTCATTTCCTGAGCGACTAAAAAGTTTTGTGCCATTCCAATAACCTCTAATTCCATCTAATTTTTCACTGACCCAGTATTCTTGTATACGGATATTTTCCTGCATGACTACGCCATGTTGAATAGGAGGCTGAAAACTAGGCTTTGTTAAGCTAGCGTTAGAAGGTTTTTGTGCATAACCACTAAAGATAATGAAACTAAGTGACGTAACTAATAAATTACTGATAACTGACATGATGAACATCCTTGTTCTTGTAATTGATGACATCAGTATAGCGATAAATTTAACTTTCACCGAGTAGAGTAAAAATGTACTACACTGAAAAGTTAACAGGGATTGTTAAAAGGAAATAAACATGCGATTTATGTATGTGTTGTGCATTATATTTTATCTCACCTCTTGCTCTGTATGGGCTACTAAAAAAGCGTGTCAGCCATACTTGGATAAGCTTCGCAATATTCAATCGCAACAGCGAGCCGGTTATAGTAATAAAAAAGGACGTTCGCTTGCTGACCGTGAACAAAAAGCACGCGATAAATGGTGGCTTTGCCAACAAGGAAAATTAAAAACAGCTAAGAATAAAAAAACCAAGAAAAAAACTAAAAAAACAAATAAAGCAATGGCAAGTATCAAGCAACTCCCTACATTACATTCGATTTCAAAATCTGATCCTAAAGCACTAAGTTTTACAAGTTCATTAACGATTAAAGCTAAATTTAAAGGCAGAAAGCAACAAGCTTGGCTGGATTATTATCAGCAACCTAAAAAATGTCAGCAGCCAAAATCAACGAAAATTTTTGCATTTTGTCTAGAAGATGAACAACGCCAACAAGCTGAGTTTGATCGTCAATATCAAACTATGACTTATTAAAAAGCAATTTTTTGGTGTTTTTCACACCTTAAATCCTTAATGAATCATACAAGCGCTTGTAATTAATGTTAATTTTTTTTGGATTGATTTTTGCTTACCTTTATAGACAAAACCAATGTTAGTGATCATGCAACAATCAACTTTAAGGTGGAAAACGATGGGAAGAGCAATTAAAAATACTTTGATATCACTGGTGGGTTTTATCTTTGTTGCGATTGGACTGATTTTTATTCTACTACCAGGTCCGGCAATATTATTTTTGCCACTAGGACTAGCACTGCTAAGTTTACAGCATGAATGGGCAAAAGTATGGTTAAAACGATGCCAACGGTTGATGAGAAACAGTGCGGTACAGCTTGATAAAATGTGGCTTAGGTTTAAATATCGAAAGCCATAATCGAATGTCTCAATAGTATTTCATTAATAAAGCGTACTTTTTTCGTACGCTTTATTGAAAGTGAGTGTAAGTTAACAAGTTACGTTTAACTAAGCTTTATCACGGGTTGATTACGCCACAAATTTAGCTTTTTTGTCATTGTATTCTTGGACAATCGCATCGATAACAGATTGCTCATAAGGGCGTAAGCCACTTAATAACATATGCTTTTTACCATGGCCGATTTTTTTACCGTTAGACATTAAGTTAAAAATTAAATCAGCAACACCACGTTTACCTTCAATTGATAGCGTTGATGTGGCGAGTTCAAGATTTACTTCATGAAAATTAAGTGTATCAAGGTGAATACTCATGCTTTCATACATGACCATAGGGCGTGTAGGATTGATCATTACTTGCTTTTCAGCCATCAAAGCAACCAGAATATGTGGGAATGTGTGACCTGAAAATTCTACGTAAGCTTTTGTTAAAGCACTGATAGTCGTTACTTCTTTAGTATTTTCTCCGCTGACATCTATGGTTAAATATTCTTTATCATTTTCATCGACAATGGCTGCATGCGATTCAATATGATCAGGGAATATCAATTCAACACCATCGTTGACCATGCCTGAAAAGGTAAACTTCATTTCTTGGGAAAGACCTGACTTTTCTAATGTTAAAGAAAATAGTAAATCGCCGGGCACACAAAACCTTTTTGCGTCTACGTCGTGCAACGGATTAAAATCATCAGCAATTTTTTTGGCAAAATCACTTGCTTGTTGACGAGTGAAATTAATTTTACCCGCAGCGTTATTACAATAACTTTCTAAAAACATAAATACACTTTACTCATTAAACACAAAACCGAACTATTCTAACAGTTGTTTCAGTAAAAATCGAAATAATATAAGGATGTCCTTACAAAGCAGACCAGTAAAATCAAGGGGTTGAGCGTACACTTGTACTGTAATTAGCAATTGAATGCAGAGACGAGTTTTTCTTTTTCTTTTTTGGTAAGTTGCTTTAATTGGTATTCACGTTGACAGGCTGTTTTTCTATCTAGGGCTGTTTCTTGATAGGCGAGAGAGACAGGTCGGCGTACACGTGTATATTTAGCTCCTGTTTTGTTGCACTGATTGTGTTGAGCGAGGCGTCTGGCGACATCAGTAGTGACACCCGTGTACAGACTATTATCTGCACAACGCAGTATGTATACGTACCAATTTGAAGGTTTTGACATGGCGGACTGTGCGACGATTAAAAATTTTCGATGGAGTAGTGTGCCATTTTTCCTTAACATGTCGATATAATATTTTAGAAATGGTAAATCAATGCAAACAGAAGTAGGCGCATTAAGAAAGATGACAGCTCAATTAGATGAGCAAGGTCATGTTCACTATCAATTACCTATTGGCGAGCAATTATTGCCGCTAAATGAATTAATAGGTAAGCAACTCACCCTTATTTATCATGAGCATATCAGTTGCTCTCATTGCGGAAGGAAAACTAAAAAGAGCTTTTCACAAGGCTATTGTTATCCATGTATGCAAAAACTTGCTCAATGCGATATGTGTATAATGAAACCGGAAACGTGTCATTTTGAACAAGGTACTTGTCGTGAACCTGAATGGGGTGAGGCGAATTGTTTTATTCCTCATTATGTTTATTTAGCAAATACTTCAGGGTTGAAAGTGGGGATCACTCGTCATACTCAAATTCCAACTCGTTGGATAGATCAAGGGGCTACTCAGGCTTTACCAGTTTTTAAAGTGAATACTCGCTTACAGTCAGGATTAGTTGAAATAGCACTTGCGGAGTTTATTGCCGATAAAACCAATTGGCGAACTATGCTAAAAGGTAATGCAGAGCCAATGGATTTAATCGCAAAGTCTCAAGAGTTAATTCCGTTAATTTCTGAGAAATTAAACGATATTCGATTAAAATTTGGTGAAGATTCAGTTGAACAATTATCCAATGACATGGTTGAACTGAACTTTCCTGTTGAAGAATTCCCAACAAAAATTGTGTCGCATAACTTTGATAAAAACCCTGAAGTGAGTGGGATTTTACAAGGTATTAAAGGGCAATATTTATTCTTTGATACAGGGGTTATCAATATTAGAAAGTTTTCTTCGTATCATATTCATGCGTTGGTCAATTAATTAAAATAACTGGTAAATTGTGTCTATAATAAAAAATATCATGCTAGTGTCGTTGAAAGGAATTAAAAGTGAGTTTTTATATATCACGTGTTAACCGTAACTTTTCAATGATTTTGTTAATAAGGTAAAGCAGATGGATGCTATGGATTATGCCGAAAAGGCGAATGAAATTTTTGTTTTATCAGACTCTTTTATCCGTATTAAAGAACTTATTGATGATGAAGCATCGACCATCGATGATATTTCTGATGTCATTTTAATTGACCCGGCTTTAGCGGCAACCATATTAAAATTGGCGAACAGCTCGTTTTTTAATTATCCCGGTAAGATAGACACCATTTCAAAAGCGGTTTTAGTGCTTGGTATCACAGAAGTTTATAATTTGGTGATAGCTTATTTTACCACTAAAGCTTTCAAGTCTATTTCGGCTTCTGCTGAATTCTTAGAATCTTTTTGGGAGCAAAGTGTCGATTGCGCACTGATGATTAAGTATTTAGGTTTTAAATTAGGAGTACCTAAGGCTGAACGTTTATTTATATTGGGTTTACTGCATAATTTAGGTGAGCTGGTTATGCAGCAATTTCAAGCCGAACAAGTGGAAATGGCCAATCAAATAGGTAGCAAAGAATTACCATGGAACAAACAACAAGAAGTGTTTGGTTTTACCTATGCCGATTGCACCGCAGAGTTATTGAAACTTTGGCAATTACCCTATAATTTAATTGAGCCTATTCGTTTTCAAAATGAAGAAGATTTCCAATACAGCACCATGGAAACGAAATTGTTATATACGGCTAAGCGAATGATGCAACTAAACCGCCAATGTAAATCACATGCGCAAGAAGACGTGTTAACGCGTGAAAAACTAACTGTCTTATCGCTTCAACAAGATGCTATATCAGAAGCAAATGATTATTGCGATATGGAGCGTTTAGGTATTTTAGCGGTATTAAACCCAAGTGCTGCAATGATTTATTAATAACCTATTAACAATTTATTCTACTTATATAAACGGCGATTATTGCTAATAATCGCCGTTTTTTCTTACTTACCGTAAACATGCACCAACTATCAACACTATTTTTAACTCCATGCACCAAAGTGGTGCTTAAGTAAGCATTCAAATCAATATTTTATTTGTAACCTCTTGTTTAGTAATGCTTTATTTCTATTGGTATAACAATTGAATATTCATTGTCAAACTATAAAAAGGGGTAATAAATGAAACTTATTAGCGCAATTATCAAACCGTTTAAATTAGATGATGTTCGAGAGGCCATCTCTGAAATCGGTGTTGAAGGGTTAACAGTAAGTGAAGTAAAAGGGTTCGGTCGACAAAAAGGTCATACCGAACTATATCGTGGTGCCGAATATCAAGTTGACTTTTTACCTAAGGTAAAACTTGAAATTGCCGTAAATGATGATGTTGTTGAACGTTTAGTTGAAACCATCACTAAATCTGCCTACACCGGAAAAATCGGTGACGGAAAGATTTTTGTTTACAACCTTGAGCAAGCCGTACGTATTCGTACTGGTGAAAATGACGTAGAAGCACTTTAAGGGGAATATCATGGAACAAAATATCTTTCATCTTCAATATGCCATGGACACGTTTTACTTTTTAGTGTGTGGCGCATTAGTCATGTGGATGGCTGCTGGCTTCTCAATGCTAGAAGCAGGTTTAGTTAGAGCTAAAAATACCACAGAAATATTAACGAAAAACGTCGCGCTTTATGCGATTTCTTGCATGATGTACTTAGCATGCGGTTATGAAATTATGTATGGCGGCGGTTTCTTTTTGTCGGGCATAGAAACAGTTGACGCAGACGCAGTATTGAAATCTTTCGCTGAACGTGAAGACGGCTTTACTGGCGGAGCAATTTATTCGGCGGCTTCTGACTTTTTCTTCCAAGTAGTCTTTGTTGCTACAGCAATGTCGATTGTTTCAGGTGCGGTTGCCGAGCGTATGAAATTATGGGCTTTCTTAGCCTTTACTGTCGTTTTAACCGCGGTTATTTATCCAATGGAAGGTAGCTGGACATGGGGTGGTAATGCCGTATTTGGTTTATACACACTCGGTGATTTAGGATTTTCTGACTTTGCCGGTTCTGGTATTGTTCATATGGCAGGTGCTTCAGCGGCATTAGCGGGTGTATTATTGTTAGGTGCTCGTAAAGGGAAATACACAGCTGACGGTCGTGTCAATGCAATCCCAGGTTCTAACTTACCATTAGCTACGTTAGGTACATTCATTTTATGGATGGGTTGGTTTGGTTTCAACGGTGGCTCAGTATTAAAGTTAGGTGATATTGGTAATTCACATTCAGTTGCTATGGTCTTTTTAAATACTAACGCAGCGGCGGCTGGTGGTGCGGTTGCAGCATTAATCTTAGCTAAAATTTTATTTAAGAAAGCTGATTTAACGATGGCATTAAACGGTGCCTTAGCGGGTCTAGTTGCTATTACTGCAGAACCTTCTACGCCAACAGCATTGCAAGCGACATTATTTGGTGCCATTGGTGGTATTATTGTTGTCCTTTCAATTGTTAGCTTAGATAAATTAAAGATTGATGATCCAGTGGGTGCTATCTCTGTTCACGGTGTCGTTGGTTTGTTTGGTTTATTATTAGTGCCAGTAACAAATGACGGTGCATCATTTAGTGGTCAGTTAATTGGTGCTGCTACTATCTTTGCATGGGTATTTGTAACAAGCTTTGTGGTTTGGTATGTACTTAAAATAACTATGGGTATTCGTGTTACTGAAGAAGAAGAATATGAAGGTGTTGATAAAGCTGATTGTGGTATGGAAGCCTATCCAGAATTCACAAACGGTTAATTAACAACGAAAGTATTGAAAAGCAGCTTAATCGCTGCTTTTTTTGTGTGTTAAATTTGAGCCGTTATAACAGTCAGTGGTGATGACGGGATTTACCTTGTCATGAATAACGATGTTTTCTTTTCTTTATTAAAGGTTTATTATCTCTACCAAGTTTTGTGAGCAAGTTAAGCATCACAAAAATCTTATTTATTGAGGGCAGTATGGCAAGAGAACAATTTGGTATTTGCGCAGAGCCGAGCTTACATGGCTATTATTTAATGTTTAATGTATTAGATGATAAAAATGCGCATATTCGCCAAGCATTATCACGTTTACCTGCTTTATTTGATAAATATGCGGATCGCTTTTCTGAGAGTAATTTAACGGGCGTTGTTGCAATTGGTGCAACCTATTGGGATGAACTCCACCCAGAATCTCGCCCTAAATTTTTGAAGTCGTTTACTGAAATTAAGTGTGATGATCGTATTGCTCCTGCGGTAAATTATGATTTATACATTGAGGTCAGAAGCGATCGCGCTGATGTAAATCATATTGTCGCAGGTAAAGTATGTGCCTTGTTGGCTGACAGTGTTGAATTGATTGAGCAAGTGCGAGGTTTTCGCTTCCTTGATGGCCGTGATTTAACCGGTTTTGTTGATGGCACCGAAAACCCTCAAGGTAGACATCGCCGCCAGGTAGCCTTAGTAAATGACGAACAAGACGCAGACTTTGCCAGTGGTAGCTATTTACACATTCAACGCTATCGTCATAACCTAAATTTATGGAATAGAATGAAAGTGAAAGAGCAAGAAGATGTATTTGCTCGCACGAAAATTGATAACGAAGAATATACCAGTGAAAACAAGCCTGAAACGTCCCACATCAAACGTACTAGCATTAAAGATGATGAAGGAAATACGATAGAAATATTACGTCAAAGTATGCCGTACGGTGATATGAAACTCCAAGGACTGTTTTTTGTTTCTTATTGTAGTGCGCCGCAGCCATTTGAAATGATGTTAAAAAGTATGATTGAAGGGGACGAGCATGGCCATTTTGATCACATGCTCAAATATACTCAAGCTGAAACAGGTGCCGCATTTTTTGCGCCTAGTTTAAATTTTTTGAGTCAACTAGGGCAAAGCTAACGCAAGCGACAACGTCATTAGGTTAAGTTTTTAGAAAATAATAATTCTAATTTTTCAATGGTTTGTTTTATTTCACTGACGTTAGTTGGGGCAATAAAAATGGTGTCATCGCCCGCGATGGTGCCAAGTACACCATCACTTTTACTTAAACTATCTAATAAGCGTGCGATTAATTGTGCCGCGCCAGGGCTGGTACGAATGATAATCATCATTTCGTTATGTTCGATATCTAATACTAATTGTTTTAACGGGCTTTTTGCCGTTGGTACACCTAATTCAGCCGGTAAACAATACACCATATCTTGACGGGCATTTCGAGTTCTTACCGCGCCAAATTTACTGAGCATGCGAGATATTTTCGATTGGCTGATATTATCGAACCCTTGCAATTTTAACGCGTCAACGATTTCACCTTGAGAGCCAAATTGTTCTTGTTTTAATAAATCTTTGAACGCCTGAACGAGTGCTTCTTGTTTTTGTTGTAGTGTTGCCATAGTAATAGTTACGTTTCTTATGAATAAAAGCCTAAATATCGAATCGAGTAATACCTAAGTATTATTTCGTTGTCTGAATTATACGCTATCCTTATATGTCATTACACGATTAAACATTGTTTTTTGCCGGATAATACTATATCTTTTGCCGGCAAATATTTACGTAATTACTCAAATTTCGGAGACACCCAATGAAAGTAGCAGTATTAGGCGCAGCTGGCGGTATCGGTCAAGCGTTATCTTTATTATTAAAAACTCAGTTACCTGCAGGTTCAGATTTAGCTTTATACGATGTTGCGCCAGTAGTTCCTGGTGTTGCAGTAGATTTAAGCCACATCCCTACAGCGGTAAATGTTGAAGGATTCGGTGCTGACGACTTAGCTTCTGCGTTAAGTGGTGCTGATATTGTTATCATTCCAGCCGGTATGCCACGTAAGCCAGGTATGGACCGTGCAGATTTATTCGCGGTAAATGCTGGTATTATCAAAACATTAGCAGAAGGCATTGTAGCTAACTGTCCTAAGGCTTTAGTGGGTGTTATTACTAACCCAGTTAACGGTACTGTACCAATTGTTGCCGAAGTGTTTAAAAAAGCGGGAACTTACGACAAAAACCGTGTTTTCGGTGTAACAACTTTAGATGTTATTCGTAGTGAAGCTTTTGTTGCTGAACTTAAAGGCTTAAACGTTGCTGAAGTTAAAGTTCCAGTCATTGGTGGTCACTCAGGTACAACTATTTTACCTCTTCTTTCTCAAGTTGAAGGTGTTACTTTCTCAGATGAAGAAGTCGCTGCATTAACGCCACGTATCCAAAACGCGGGTACTGAAGTGGTAAATGCTAAAGCGGGTGGCGGTTCTGCTACCTTATCTATGGGCGCTGCTGCTGCTCGATTTTGTTTATCTTTAGTGAAAGGTCTACAAGGTGAAGATGTTGTAGATTACGCTTACGTAGACGTTGCAGATGGTGATGCTGCATACTTTGCTCATCCGGTACGTTTAGGTGTAAACGGTGTTGCTGAAATCTTACCATACGGTGAGTTATCTGCTTTTGAAGAAAAAGCGAAAAACGATATGTTAGCAACATTAAACAAAGATATTCAAGAAGGTGTTGATTTTATCAACGGTTAATTTTTTATCTTTTGATAATAAAGCCAGTCTCAGACTGGCTTTTTTTATGGCGTGAATATTTAGGCTAGGTGTTTAACGAGGATTGTTGTTGATTTTCGTCGTTTAGTTTTAAGGCTGGTTTAAGTTGTTTAAGGGCACTTAAACTAAGTTGTGTGCCTATCATAGATAACAAACAGTAACTTAAAAAATAATAAAATCCTGTCCCAACATGCGATAACGTTTCACTACTTAAGATGAGATTAATTTTAAACCCAAAAACAGCTATCGTCTGCTGAGTTGCTGTTTCTGCGTGGTTAGTCGACAGCACCGCTAAAAATATCGCAATGACAAAAACATCTGCCATCGACCATTTACCAATAAAATTGACAAAAGCGACAAGTTTTTTTGCTAAGTGAATATTCTTTAAAAAATAACTGAGCGTTATTAACGCTGTTTTTAATACAGGGATTGCGATAGAAAAAAGAAAGATTAACGCGGCTACTAATATACGTTCATCTTGCCAAAGCTCATTAATGGTATTTAATAATGACAATTCTTTATTAACGATTTCAGAAGTTAAATTGCCATTCGCGATTTGGGCAGTAACCGCCATATTTAAATTAAACATGGGTAAATATATGCCAGGAATAAAAAGGCCTATGGCGGCTAAGTTAAGAATAAAACCAAGATGTTTTCTAAGCATGTGTAACTCGATACCGTTAGATCAAACTGATGATTATGCTTTAAGCCGTTCTATTTGCCGCAATATGGGCTAATGAGATTAGCGCGTCTTTATAATCAGATGCTGGGATATTAGCCAGTGCGTTGATGGCTTTATCAGCTTCTTGTTCTGCAATTTTTTGTGTATACCGTAATGAACCTGTTTCTTCCATTGCTTGCAGTATTTCGTCTAAGTTGTCCATACCGTTACAATGCTCTATTGCATTTTGGATCAATGTTTTTTGTTTTTCGGTGCCGTGCTGCATCGCGTATAGCAATGGCAATGTTGGCTTGCCTTCTGCTAAATCATCACCGATATTTTTCCCCATTTCTTTGGCATCAGCCGTGTAGTCCATAATATCGTCAACAAGCTGGAAAGCCGTTCCTAAATATTTACCGTAATCTTGCATCGCGAGAATTGTTGCTTTATTTTGATCAGCAACAACAGCAGCTAAACGAGTCGCCGCTTCAAAAAGCTTTGCTGTTTTGCAATAAATTACCTGCATATAGCTTTTTTCGGTGGTATTAGGATCATTACAATTCATTAACTGTAAAACTTCACCTTCAGCAACAATATTGGTGGCATCAGATAAAATATCCATAATGTCCATGTTATTAAGCTTGGTCATCATTTGAAAAGAACGGGTATATAAAAAGTCCCCTACTAATACGCTCGCGCTATTACCAAAAAGTGCGTTGGCGGTTTCACGGCCTCGACGCATATTGGATTCATCAACAACATCATCATGTAACAGCGTAGCTGTATGGATAAATTCAATAATGGCAGCAATATCAATATGATTTGAACCTTGATAATTCAATGCTCTTGCGGCTAATACGGTTAACATTGGACGCATACGTTTGCCGCCAGCATTAACAATATAAACACCGAGTTGATTAATTAATGCGACATCAGATTGAAGTTGAGAATAAATAAGATCATTAACGGCTGTCATATCAGCTTGCGCTAATGCTTGTATATTTTTGAGATCCATAAAGCGAAAATAGTGACCTAAAAGTTCAATTACCCAGAAATTTATATGTGCTCAAGTTTACACGAAATTCAATGATATAGAAGGCTCTATTGAACTGGAAAAATTATTCTTTATTAATTATCATTTATCTCTTAAATGTACTTGCGATCCCTAATATCTTCGCGTAGAATTCGCGCCCTATATTTTTAAATTTAAGCGTCAAATATAACATTGGCGCAGTACGGAGTAGCTATGTACGCTGTATTCCAAAGCGGTGGTAAACAACACCGTGTAACTGAAGGTCAAACTGTTCGTTTAGAAAAAATCGAACTAGAAGTTGGCGCATCAGTTGATTTTGATAACGTTTTAATGATCGCTGACGGCGAAAACATCAATGTAGGCGCGCCTTACATTGCTGGCGGTAAAGTAACTGCGGAAGTTGTTACTCAAGGCCGTGGTGATAAAATTAAGATTGTTAAGTTTAAACGTCGTAAGCATTCACGCAAACAAGCGGGCCATCGTCAATGGTTCACTGAAGTGAAGATTACTGGTATTAACGGCTAATTAGGAGCGATTAAAAATGGCACATAAGAAAGCAGCAGGTAGTACCAAGAATGGTCGTGATTCAGAGAGTAAACGTTTAGGTGTTAAACGTTTCGGTGGTGAATCAGTATTAGCAGGTAACATTATTGTTCGTCAACGTGGTACTCGTTTCCACGCAGGTGACAACATGGGTATCGGTAAAGACCATACTTTATTTGCATTATCTGACGGTAAAGTTCAGTTTGATGTTAAAGGTCCTAAAAACCGCAAGTTTGTAAGTATTGTTGCAGAGTAACAGTATTTAAGAATTGAAAAACCCTGCTGTTTGGCAGGGTTTTTTTTTGCAGCTATATTTGATCTAGCATTAAATAGTTAGGCTTTGTATCACTTAAGTGAATAAAATCGCTTATAATACATACAAGCAATTAGTTTTGGAGTGTTTTACAGCACCATGAAATTTGTAGATGAAGTTGAAATTCGCGTAGAAGCCGGCGACGGTGGTAATGGTTGCGTAAGTTTTCGAAAAGAAAAGTATATCGAATTCGGTGGTCCAAACGGCGGCGACGGCGGGGACGGTGGTGATGTTTATCTCATTGCTGACGAAGGATTAAATACTTTAATTGATTATCGCTTTGAACGATTTCATCGGGCAAAGCGTGGTGAAAATGGTAAAAGTCGTGATTGTACCGGTAAAGGTGCAGATGATTTATATTTGAAAGTACCCGTTGGCACACGTGCAGTTGATGTTGATACCGATGAATTGATTGGCGATTTAACCCAGCATAAGCAAAAGCTGTTAGTGGCAAAAGGTGGTTGGCACGGTTTAGGGAATACACGCTTTAAAAGTAGTACTAACCGAGCACCTCGTCAAAAAACTGATGGTACGCCGGGTGAAATTCGAAGCCTTAAATTAGAGCTATTATTATTAGCGGATGTTGGCTTGTTAGGTTTACCAAATGCGGGTAAATCGACACTCATACGTAGTGTTTCTGCAGCGAAACCCAAAGTAGCCGATTATCCGTTTACTACATTAGTGCCTAATTTAGGTGTAGTGCGCATTGATAATCAAAGTAGCTTTGTGATTGCCGATATTCCAGGGTTAATTGAAGGCGCAGCGGATGGTGCTGGATTAGGTACGCAGTTTCTGAAACATTTAGAGCGTTGTCGTATTCTATTACACGTGATTGACGTTTTACCTGCTGATGGCTCTGATCCGTTAGAAAATGCCAAAACTATTATTAGTGAACTTGAAACACATTCAGCAAAACTGGCGAGTAAACCTCGTTGGTTAGTGTTTAATAAGTTAGATTTAATACTCGAAGAAGAAGCAAAAGAGCTAACGGATCGTATTATTGAGGGGCTTGACTGGCAAGGTGAAGTGAGATCAATTTCGGCCTTCAATAAAATGGGTACTGAAGAACTTTGCCAAGGGGTAATGAAGTTTATTGACGAATTACCGGACGAAGTAGAAGAAACGCCAGAAGAAAAATCGGTTGAATTTAAATGGGACACTTATCATCAAGAAACAGTCGATGAGCTCGATGATGATCTTGATGATGAAGACTGGGATGAACACCCAAACACCTTTTACCCCAAAGAGTAACTATACACCTTGACGATGTGAGAATATCTACTATGTTGATAATAGCTAATAAGTATTATCAAGGTAGGTATTCTCATAGAAATCTTTTACGAAATAAAAACAACTGAAATTAAACCATATACATATCGCACCCCTTTAGTGATTGTAGATGACAATGGTGAACTCTCAGTTAAATACTCCAAACAAGATCCTGTTCATATTAAAAAGCTTACTTTATTGAATTTAGTAGGTAGAGATGAGTCTGGAACTATAGTCTCTTATGAACCATTAGAGCAGGTGAACCGGTTCTTGTTAGCTCATCATGTCGATGAATCAAAACAAGAATCTGATCAATATAGCAAAGCTTTAGTACACTTCTTTTCATTTCTGCTTAAATCACAAAGCCTATGGGATGCAGAGTATGATGAAGATTTATTTGATGAATTAATTGATTTACCTCGACCTACCTGGAATACCTTTCCCTTACGTAAAAATCAACGAATTACTTATCAATATCGAGCTGCGTTAAAGCATGCTGTTCTTGAAGAACAAAACCCTCAATTGAAAATTGCTAGAACAACAGCGTCAGCGTATATGAATGGTGTCGTTAAATTTTACTCCTATTATCTTAGAAATGGTTACCAATTTAATAATCCGCCCTTTAAGTATGAAGTTGTTACGATAAGTTTTCAAGCAAGTGGTACTAGCATGAAGGCTTATATGTCTAAGCAAGTTCATACAACTGACTTACGTTTAAACTTTGGAAAATCGAAGAAAAACGAAGGAGGTGGGCTCCCCTCGTCAAGACGCGATCTAAAGCCATTAGCAAATGTTGAGTGGACATCAGTAGAGAAGATACTACTAGGCTCAAGAAAGGTTATAAAAAATGTTGGAGGGGAACTAAAGAGGGCTTCATTTCCAATTGAGTATTGTTTATTTTTCCTTGTGGGTAGGTTCACAGGGCTAAGAAAAGAAGAAGTTGCAAGTTTACATAAAGGGCAAGTAGTAAAACCAAATCTTGAAAAGAAAATGATGCGCTTTGGTGTCGGTAGTACTTACGGCTCACTCACCAAGTCAAATGGTCATGATAATAAACCCAGACGCACAATCATTCCAACAAGTACGATGCAAATGCTCTATGAGTATACTCGTAGTGATAGGTATCAAGCGAGACTTGCTAAGTTTAAAGCCTTTTGTAGAGAAAGAAGAGCTTTGGGTGATAATGCACTCTTTGAAGTTGAAGACGGTATTGATGAAGAAAAAGACTACATTTTTATCAGTCAAACAGGTATACCTTTTTTCACTAAATTGACAGAAGCTAATACTCGTTGGAATGAAATTAGAGCCACAGTTGAAAATGATAATGGCATTAATATAAATGGGGTTATACATAATCTACGGCCAACATTTGCAGTCTCATTATTCAGAGTTTTATTGCGTAAAACTGATCCTGATACAGCTCTTGCACTAGTATCTGAATGCCTAGGTCATGAAGATGCGGCAACCACATTATTGTACCTTAAAATTGCACAAGATGAGCCGGCAGGTGATGAGATCTATGAAGATGTTTTAGACTACCTGGGTATATTTGATGGTCTAGGCGATATCGATGATGCCTTAACTCATGATATCTCAAGTGAGGTTTAAAGTATTGAAAGGTAAACGCAAAGAATTAGCCCCAATTCGTGATAATGTTGCACCAAGAGCTACAGTTAACCCAATTCATATAATAGACATGAATATCGCTGTACCTGGACGGGGAAAGATGTACTTTAAGCGATTTAAGTATAAAGGCTGTCCAGTTTTAGACAATCAAACTGCTGACTTTAAAAAAGGTGCTTTACTTGTTGATATGAAGCGCAATGATTTAATTCGTAACCTTTATCAATTAATGAGTAAAGATACTAATCAAACAACTTACTCTCATTTTTGTGGTGTTATAAATTATATACGCTGGTTAGATGGTTTTGGACTTAAGGCTATCAAAGGTGACTGGTTTCATATGGATTTAATAAATGAATATATGAAATGGTTTAGCGAAGAATGTGCGTTAAATCGGAAACAAAAAACTAGTTGGTCAGCAGATAAAAAAGCACTCTCGTGGGTACTTAAACAGTTAAATAGAAGTTTAGACGCTAAAAGCCTTCCATCAGTTAAAGGCGCTACAGTAGGCAATAATTCTTATCAGGCTCATGATCTTGAAACTGAGCTAAAACCTTTAGCTAAATCGTTGTTTAAGGCATATAAGTCTCTATTAAAGCATTTTAAAGAAAGTACATTACCGGAGCGACATCCTTTATACGATGAAGAGTTATTAAATAAGGTTGCCATTGAGAGAGGTCTAAAAGGAAACAAACTTGTAGGACAAAAAGCAGCGTTTAAAAAAGCACTTCAAAAATCAGATGCACGGAATCATATTGTAAGAATCGCAATGATGATTACTTACATGTTTACAGGAATAAATACTAATCCATTAGCAAAGCTTAAAATATCTGATATATATTTTAAAGAGGTGCAAGGTGGCAAGTATATTTTTGATTCATCAAAAGGTAGGGCTAGAAATCAAGAGCAAGATAATTCTCTCGGCTTTAATAAACATGCTAAGGAGTTTATAGAAAGCTGGCTTTCTGTTGCTAAAACTATGGCAGAAGGAGACATCTCAGCTCCAGTATTTCCCTATTTCAAACAAGACGGAAGCGTAACTACATACGATGCAGTGATCAATTCCCCACAAGCTTGTATCAACAAATTACTTGAAAAACTAGGGCTTCCTACAATAAATCCGTCACGTTTTAGAAAGTCCAAGTTGGATACATTATTTCGTGTTACACAGAGCGTCTATTTAGTCGCAATGTCTGGAAATAACAGTATAAATGTTGTGGCGAGAAACTATGTTCATGGAACGAAAACAGAGCATCAGAATAATCTAGGGGCTGCGATGGATGCTAAATATGCCATCGCTAATGGAAAAGAAATAAAAGCAGCAACGGAAGCGGCGAAATATAAATTTGCCGATGTCCTTGATAACTATGAGTACGAACATCTTAGAGCAGGAAAAGATAGAAATAACGAATCACGAACACCACTTGGTGTTCGTTGTAACGATAATAAAAAAGGTTCTGCAAGTATAATAAGAAAATTACTTAAAAAAGAAGGGGTTGATACAACCGTAGAAGAAAGTATCTGTACAGATTTTCTATCATGTTTTGAATGTGAATATCATGCTCTAGTTGCTGATGTTATGGATATTTGGTTAATGCTTTCATTTAAAGAAACTTTACAGCAGCTTCAACAGTTACCAGCTGTTAACTCTATGCCTGAAAAGCGATATACATGGCTCTTCAATATTATTGAGAGTATTCTCAAGCGCTTTAAGGAAAAATCCAGCAGTAACTTCTTGTTAGCAGAAGAGAAGATAAAAGAAGCTGCACACCCGCTTTATAATAATGTTTACAGTTTAAACGACTTATTTGAGGTCTTCTCATGAAAATAAACGCAAAAGTTAAACTCAGAGATATACCTGAATTTAGTGCAGATACTGTAATAACAACTCGTTCTGATGGTTTACCACGTAGTCGAATTTATGATGAAACATGGATTTACTCGGGGCAAGAAGCACGTGCAGTGGGGCAACCTTTTAAAGTTTCTTTTAAAAATATTGATTTAGCATACCGAGAAGGAATACAAAGAGCTTTAGGGGTTATTTCTGATAGGTATGAAGTAAAACACCACCAAAAAGCCACATGTAGTCAAATACAGCGCTGGAAGAATGGCCTTATTAAAATTGCAACAGCATTAAAGAGCTGTAATTGGATATCTTTATCAGATGATAAAGTATTCTCTTCATTTACAAAAAAAGTAGTTAAGGATCTTAATAAAAAATCAGAAACCACCGTTGATGAAGTCGTTACTGCAATTAAAAAACTTCACGAGTACGGGCTATGTATGAGATTAATAAATCGAAATAGCCTAAGAAAGTTTGTTGAGTTAAGGCCAACTAAGCAGCATATTGCAATTCCTATAGGTATGTATCAACCTATTCTAGCTAGCGCAATTCAACTTGTTGAATTATATCAACCTTTCATTCATGAAATTGATCGAGTTATGAAGGAAGCTAGATTAATAAGGGAAGGTGAAAAAAATAGAAAAGAATTAAGTCAAAAACCTGGTTCAATATCACAAAGAACATTAATTAAAACAAAACAAATTCTTCATGATATTCCTGACTTTAAAATCCTCTTGGATGGTACTGTATTAAATAGAATACTGACCAATTGTAGCATTGTGGCTATAGCATTCTCTGGTATGAGGCTTGGTGAGATGCTGAGCATGTCAATTAATAGCTATAAAACAGTAATATCAGGTAAAGATAATGATATATCAGTTATTAAAGGAGAAACTTCTAAAGGGAATGACGGGGTTCCAAGGGTTGCTACTTGGCAAACTCATCCTGTTGTAAAAGACGCTTTAGAGTTAGCTTATGGCATAACTGAGCATTTAAGAAATGAGTACGTTAGTAAAGTTGAACAAATGGTGATTGCTGGAGAATTATCGAATGATGACTATCAACATGCACTTAGGGAGATTAATAGCGCATTTATTAGTACTTTGCCTGATAAGATCGACACTCGCTTTATTATCTCTGGTATGGAAAGGCGTTTTAACGACTCGTTTGCTGAATCAGGAATTGTCGCCTCTCAAAATGACGTTGAGGAATTTAATCGATTGAACCCTACCCGCGAAGGTGAACTGAAAGTTGGTGGGAAATTACCTAAACTCACACCTCATGATCTTCGTCGTACTTTTGCTGTTTTCTTCAAACGCTATGGTTTTGGTTCTTCTGCAACCATTAAGTTTCAATATAAGCATCAGAATATAAATATGTCTAACTACTACGCCAATAATGCTCAATTACAAGCCATGGAAGACATTTTAATGGATACCGAGTTATTAGAATTGATGGAAGAAGAAGGTATCCGTATGGGGGTGGATATTTTTGATGAAATTTATAATGAATCTGAAAATTTAAGTGGCGCAGGTGGTGAGCGTATTGCACAAGATAAATTTGAAAAGCTTGAAAATGGTCATCTTGTATATATGAATCGAGATGAAATAGAACGTTTAGTTCGAAATGGTACTCTATCGGTTGTTAAGCTCCCTACAGGAGGTTACTGCCTGAATGCATCTTGCAGCAGAGTATGCGGTATAGGTGAATTTCCTGGCGAGATAAAGCCTTGTGACCATCAACTAGTTACAGATAAAGAGGCTAAGAAAGTTTTACGTCAGAATAAACGTTTAATATCAAGCTTTAGAGAACTTAATACAGGTGACACAATGATGAACAGCATTTTAATTGGTATGAAACATAAGATAAAACGTAATGAAATAACAATTAAAAAGCATGATTTAAATTTTGAAGAATTTAATGATGCGATAAAGGGCGTCATAGCCACATCGGAGGTTTAAGTGGGAACAAAAGATATAACTGAAGCTAGGTTAAATAATGCGCTTGTTCGATTGTTAAAAGGAGAGCCTGAGCGTGTTAAAAAGCATGGAAAACTATCATTAAATAGGATTAATAATGAAGCAGGATTAGGACATAGTTATATTCATAAATTTAAAGATTTTGTGGATGATATAGCGATCCCTGCGATTGAAAAATTCAATAAGGAGTATGATCCTAACACAAGTGAAAATGATGATCCGTCAAATGATGTTGAAAAACTCAAAAAAAAATTAAAGAAAGAAATTGCGCTTAAAAAAAAGTATAGAAAGGAAAAAGATGAAGCAGTGATGATCCAAAAAGAATTGGAAATGCTCAATAGTACTTTAATGTTTAGGGTTTATGAACTTCAAGAAAAATTGCGCTCTAATAACATTATTGAGTTATCTCATAATAAATAGGTTAAATTTTAGTAGGTCATATCTTTTATCTAGGTTGTGACCTAAGCATACAGTTGATTAGGTCAGCAATTTTTAAAGCCTTGTGAATTAGCTAGAGTTAGTCGACACACATTCGCTGAGATATAGTTTCGAGTTTTTCCAAGTTTAAACGTTCACTCGCCCAACCTTGAGCAAATGGGATTGTATTAGATTTAGGTAATTGATCACTTTTCAAGTCTCTTATTCTAATTCGAGAAGGTAATGCAGCTCCTTCACCGACAAAAATAGCTTCTTGTTGAGATAAAATAGGTAAGGCCCCAACCATGCCAGATAGACCATCAGGCAAAAAGCGAGCGACATGTTGTTGATCAGCTGAGTTTGTAAGTCTTAATACAACCCATGTACCACATTGAGATATGACCGTACTATCTACATCTGCTGGTCGTTGACTAACAAGCATCAGGCCTATTCCGTATTTACGACCTTCCCTTGCAATGCGTCTAATTGCGCCCTGTGCAGCAGCGTATTGAGCTTCTCCATGATCTGGAACATATCTATGGGCTTCTTCACAAACTAAGAGAATTGGATCTTTTTCTTTTTCTTCTTGAGTCTGGAATATTTTATACTGAAAGAGCAGTCTGGCGATTAGAGCTGTCAGTGGACCTGCGACTTCGTTTGGCAGGCCTGAAATATCAATAATTCTGATATCTTTACCTTCCTGACTAGGAGCCCCTATAAATTGATTCAGGACTTGATGTAGCTTGATTTCATCTTCATTATCGAGCCAACACTTCATCATAAATGAAAGCCGAGTATCTCTTCGAAGAACCTTGAGCTTATCGAGTATGGATGGTACGGGAGATTTTGCTAGATCAGTATTTGACAAGCTCACATGACCAGCATTAGTTTTTCTCCCACCCTGTATATATTTAATATGACTTTCAAATTCTTCCAAACAGAATGGTCTAGGTTTATCACGGTCGAATTCCAGAATATCTGACGTATCTTTGCCATCACAAAGGTTTGGTTCATCAAAACTTTCTAAATGATCTAATTCATTTGTCCCAAACTCTCTTGGACAAGGCTTTACAATATTAGCTGCAACCATTCTTGCATGTGCAAGTGCTTTCTGGACTGCGTTATTCTGGCTAGTAGCACTTCTTTCTGTCTTACCGATAATCAGATTAGTAAACTCATCGCTAGACATTAACCAATATGGAAGCTTGATTTCATCTTGTCCATCATCACCTGTTGCTATGTCATATGCACGATATTGGACCGCTCTAGTCTTAAAGGCTGAGCCGTACTCTCCGTGAGGATCAATGACCACTATCTGAGGTGACAACTCTTTATCGTTATTTTTATGGGAAAGTACACTATGAATAATTGCAGCAACTGTACCAGATTTACCTGATCCAGTTGAACCAAGAACAGCACAGTGCATACCAAACATTTTATTAATGTTAGTTCGACAGGCTGTAGATTCAGAAGCACTATAAACAGCAAAAGGAACTAATGGATCTACTTCATCATTTCTTGTACCTTCAGCTGAGCGATAGACAAAAGAAATTTCTTCGTTGGTTAGAAGGAATACGCCTTGTTGAGGTAAAGGGTAAGTTTTAATTCCGCGTTTAAAAGCCAAAGTTGATTTTGTATTATTCCAGCTTCCTTCAGCCAGCAGTTGGACTTCCATTACACGTTGATCAGAATCAGGAGTTACAGGCATTCCAGCTTCAATTAACTCTTCTGAACGCATTCTTAGCATTGTCACCAAGCCAAAAATTATTTTACGACCATAGTGAATTTTAACCATGCTACCTATTTGACCAATCGGGTAAACACGGCCATTAAAAGTTCTTGTTAATTCTGATATTTTATCGGAAATCTCAACTTTTATGTTGGTTCCAGATACCTCGACAACTTGACCTATTTTTAGTTCTTCAGATGGTGTAAACATAATTAAACCTCGCATCCATTCTTTAATACTGATGTTACACCGTTGAATGTCCACCAATAATCATCTTCGCCTTTCCTTTTAAATGGGCCTTCTTTTCCAATATACAGGCCATGTATGGAGGCAATAATTACGCTTGAGCCAAAACTACCATTACGCCACTTTTCTAGACATGGAGGAATTGCATCCTTACACTCCAAGAAAGCAAGCAATACAGTTTTATTCTCTTCTTTTGATAAAGCAAACTCTATTTCGTTGTTGATGTGATCATCGCCAAAACTATAGCCGCACACAGCTAAAATATTACTATTGGAGGAATTTAGCGATTTTCTGAATAAATCAAATTGCGTAGAAAAGGGATCTTGTTGAGTCGCAATATATTTTGTAGCTTGTGGGTAAATTAAAACTCGCCGTTCTGCCTTTGGATAGAGGTCGTTATCTCTCACTCGCCATACATACCCTTTGTCACAAAGAAACCAATCTATCGAACCATGCATTTTAATTAAGTTCGCACGCTGTCCATTTGCTGGTGTGGGTTCTCCATATTTTTGTATACGATGCGCTACAGCTCCTCCTGCAAAACCATCCCAATATGGAACCCTATTAAGTGCTAGTGAATCTTCCAAAAGAGTGTCGTAGTTAGTTGTGAATATGTTTACTGCTTTTCTTCGTTCAAAAACACCAGCGGAGGCGTGGTTAAATAGAGTATCAATAAATTCTATATGTGCATTGATGTCAACGATTGGCTTAGATAAAGAACCTTCTTCAACTGTATTTCCATCCTTGTCCTCAACATACCCACACCGGATCACATTTGAGATAGATTCAAGAATTGTATTATGTGCTTCTTCTAGGGTTAATAACTCAACTTCGCTGCCATTAATTACCGTTTTATTATCTTTGTTTCTTTCAGCTAGTGCAGCATAGTCACCAAGGTGGCTAAGGACGTGTT
>NZ_JAVRIF010000010.1:0-153612 GCF_031846185.1 Thalassotalea castellviae | reverse complement strand
TATACAAGTTGCACGAAACTCTGGTTTATCTTTTTTAATATCTTCATAAAGGTAACCTTCTAGTACTTTATGAATATTGGATGTGGTTTCGCTTTTAACGGGCTGAAGTTGGTCCATAATAACAAGTCTCGTTTGAATAGAGTTACACAATAAGTCTCTTGCTCTACTTAATTCATTTTTGTCTATTAACGAAATAGCTGCTTGCATTTCTTTAGCTCCAGCCCATACCTGACCAATAACAGGAGATGCTGCATTTAAAATGCCACCCAAGAAACCGGCAGTAAGACCTGATAAAAAAATAAAAATAATAAACAATGAGAAAATAATTTTAGATTTCACACAAAGTTCCTTTTTGTATATAACGCCTCATTCAGAGGCAAATAATTGTTGGCTAAAATAGCGACGCAGGAGCAAAAGCCAACGTCCTTATTAATTAGCTTGTTATACGCCATTTCACCCATCCAAAGACTCTGAAACAGCTACCTCAGCCTCAATAATAGCTCGATGCGCCTTTAGACCCATTTTACTAGAGTAAAAGTCTGCTGCAATTTTTAACTCTTCTGCTGTTAATAAT
The DNA here is from genome assembly GCF_031846185.1 of Thalassotalea castellviae. Lineage (NCBI taxonomy): Bacteria > Pseudomonadati > Pseudomonadota > Gammaproteobacteria > Alteromonadales > Colwelliaceae > Thalassotalea > Thalassotalea castellviae. The sequence goes on along the minus strand of NZ_JAVRIF010000010.1, from coordinate 153,038 downwards.
GAGAGGAGTTTAGTTTTAAATACAACCTTAGCTGCATTTATATTGATAGGGTCAGTCATCATTTTTGAAGGCATAGACTCGATGAAAATTCTTTTTTGGTTTTCAGGTAAACCACTTAGCGTGTCTGAAAATAGTTTTTCGGGACTGATATTTATTTCACCACCAAATGAGCTCAATATTTCTTCCATTCCAAGAGCAACATAAAGTCGTTCAAACTCAGCGTTTGCATTAAGTTTAGGTGTTGAAGAACATGCGAAAAGCGAAAGTGATATTAATATTAAAAGAGTTTTTTTCATTATCATCCTTAATTTCACACCAAACTATAGTGGCGTATAACGCCCCTATAAGGGGCTTTTTATTAGTTTGCTAAAATTGTGAAGCGAGCGGAACCGAGCAAACTGTAAAAAGTCCCGCTTTATTTTCTTGTTAGGTATTCTGGTTAACAGGCTCAGTATTAATGAACGGTGTTGAAGGGGTTAGCCTAAAAAAGATTACTCGAACACCGATGTCCGATGATTTAATTGTCATATTTATTAACGCTTCACCGTTTTCAAATGAACCTTTAAAAGAAAACTCACCTGTTGTTCCTGATGTATGAGCATTGTAATTGCCAATTTCGAAGTCAGAAATATTCTGAATCTTTCCCATAGTTTTGAATTGGGCCAATATCGTTTTACTTTCTTGAGTATTTATTTGTTCAATAAATTCATTACTCAAACGAGCATATATATCTTCTGTTTCCCAACGTTGGCTAAAGTCAGCCATAAACTGTTGAATAAATGGTTCCTGCTCTTCTTTGAAATCAGATGAACCTGCAGCCAAAAAAATAATTAACACTATGATGAGCATAAAAATACTACCAAGCCACATCATTAACTTTTTAATAAACTCCATACTACGATTTCTCCTTGAATACCTAACAGCTTATTATTATTTAAAACTTGAAATACCTATTAATATCAATGTATTTGCTGTATTTACCAATAACCATGTAGACGTCATGTAGTCTCATGAGATAGAGACTATCAGTTATATTCGTATTACCTATTTTTATATCAAAATTAATGTTACTACAACAAATGCCAAATAGCAGACGTTAGCTAGCATCAAATTAAACTCTCTATTATCAGCCCCGTCTAAATTGGCTTGTTATGCGTAAATACCAAGCAGCTTCCTAAATTCATCTTCCAATTCTGATTTCAGTTTTGATATTTCATTTTTATTAATATCTCTCGCACTCTCCCAAAATTGATGCCGTTCTTTCATTAACTCCCTGTCATATTGATACGTTGAATCATCAATACTGACTGGATGGGTTGTAATATCAAAGAACACACCTCTTGCAGTATCTAATACTGATTCGATTAAGGTGCACAATTTCTTTTCGAAAAATATACGTTTAGGAAGGTAATATTCACGCAATTCATTAAATTGTATTGAAAGTAATTTAACTTTTTCAGTTAATTCGATTTCATAAGAGGGTTGAAATGGCTTTAGAGTAGAATGTAATGCCTCTTCTAAACTTGAAAGTTTTTCATAAAACTCTTTAATTATATTTGCTCGTTCAGAGTGTAGGTTTTGGAACCTAATTGAATTTTCTGACGCTATTCTTTCAAGGTTCTTTTTATAAGACTCAACTCTACCATTGATAAAAGCCTCAATAGCTTTTTTCCCCAAGAAGGAAATTGTAAAGGTAATTGCAGTAGCACCACCTAAAAATTCAATCATTGCTTCCCACTGCACCCGAACTCTCCTTTACGTATAATGCCCTAATAAAGACAAAAAACAGTTGGCTGCTTTTTGTCCTTATTAATTAGCTTGTTATATTTCACGAATAAACTCAATCTCAAAATTATCACCATCCCAAACCTTTAATTTTCCGATCCAGTTTAACTTAGGGGCAAAGGTATTTTTAAGTTTGCTTGCATCTCCACCTTTATCGACAACTTCAGGGTTATTAGTTCTTGCAATGATTGTTCGAACAACAGTTTCTGTTTTAGTTGCTTTGTCGAGGTTAGAAATAAATTCCTTTTGCCCTGCGCCACTCCAACGCGATACTTTATCTATGTATGTCATAGAGGTTTTTCCGTTGAGAGAAGTTTTATGAAAATATTGCTCCCAAAGACTGACAACTAACTCACCATTATTATTAAATGATGATACTGACCAATTTACGTTTTTTTGTTTAGTTTTGAATTTTGAAAATGCTTCTGAAATTAACACCAAACTTTCCTTGAAATATAATATAACGAATTAAGGTTTTTTTATAAGTTGGCTAAAATAACGAACGAAGTGAGAAAAGCCAACTGTAAAAAGTCCCACTTGATTTTCTTGTTAGTTGATTAGTTCACCTAAATGATTTTGATAAATTATTGCGTAGTCCTCAAATGAGTCAATACCACCTTTACTCTCATTTTTAACACCGGAATCAGGGTTGTGAGTGCTATAGCGCCCAACAGTTACAATTAATTCATCATCAATTGTTTTCTGAGTTAAAGAGATATATGCGCCTTGATTTTCTGAGTTTTTAAAAGACATATAAACATCAATGTAAAATTCACCCGAGATCATACGACCTCCTGTTTTAACACCATTTTTTAATTTATTTGAAGTAAAATTAATTGATTGTGATTGTGATAGTGTTTGATGAAGTTTCTCAAGTATAGTGTTAGCAACTGATTCTTTGGCTCCAAAGATTCTTTTTGCAGCCCTCGGAAACCTTAATCTAGTGTTATTTTCAATAGCCTCAACTAAAATCTCTTTATCTTCTTCACTTAAATCTTTTTTATTATTTGCATTGTTATACAAGTTGATCAATTGTTTTTCGCTATATTTGTCTGATTCTATTTTTTGTACTAAATCTTGGATATTCATCTAATCTCCGAAAGTCAACTAACTTGTAGCGCATATGTAGCAACTTAACTTAAATGCTCATTGCTTTATAAAAATCACTTAATTACTAAAAACAGTACATTACTAACATTGAAATTGAAACAAATGAGCAAGAGCTTTTATCTAAGCTATATACTATCTAATGTTGTACGGCTGGAAAAGGCAGAAAAGTAAACCACCTAGAGCCGAGGAGATGATGCTAAAAATCAATTATATATCCTTATAAATGTTAATAGTATAGATTGGAGAATGCAGTATTATCTTACTATAACTAATTAGTAATTTTCATTATATCAACTACTTGATTATTATCTATCATCCGAAATTCTTTTTGATCTACAGGTTCATTAATATCACGAATCACTTCTGATATTAATTCATAAAAAACCTTACGCTCATTTATAGGGTAATCTTGAAATTTCTTGTACAACTCAGCTAAAAACTCTTCATTTTTGTAACTATAGGCAGCTTGAATCATCAAGGGTAAATAACAAATAGGTGTTTTTTTATTAAATCCTAAAGATATTGCATTTACCCACGCTTCTATATCCCAAGTTTGAAGTACTGCACATGACAAATAACATAATTGTGATGCTTCAATGTTATTGTCACAATAAAAGTGCCAACCTAAATTGTACCATGCAAGGCCATATAAATTATCAAGATCTAAGGCTGCTTCAAGGTTTGCTAATCTCTCTTTGCCGTTTAACTCAAAATTTATAATATCCTTCGCTTGTTTTGGTTGTCGTCGTTGCTCAGTTACATTTGAGTTCTCTATTAAAGAATCAAGAAATACATGTTTCAACTGCCATATCGAATCTGGTGAATCTGTATTATCTAAATAATCAATTAAGTGTGTATTTGCCTGTTTATATAGACCAGAATGCATGAGTGCGTCTGCATATAAGGCTTTATCGCTATTTTCATTACCAAGCTTGATAGCGTTTTCATATAACTTCGAAGATAAGAGAAATTTACCTAATTCAAATAAAACCCCTGCGCATTCTCTATGATAATAGTCTCGATTAAGATATGAGGGGTCACATCGTTTAGCTCTTATAAAGTGATGTAATGATTCATTAAATCGACTTCTAGACCTATAATGATTAGCAAGATTATAATGTGCTATACCTAATAAGTTTTCCCAATTTTTGTTTTTATACTTGACCAACGTTTTCTTTAATAGAGATTCGATACTGTCGAATTGTGAACGTCCTGAATTGTCTCTCATCATTCCAATTCCGTGCGTTATTATTTCAATCAAGTTTGTATCTTGATATTCCATATTTTCTAATACGGCATCTATTAATTCATCGAAGTATTGAGTGCATAATATGTGTGGAAGTAATTCCAGTATTAATTTTTCATAACTAAAAAAATATTCTTTGATATCTGAATGTAAAACAATCTTAGCTGCTAACTCTGATGCACCTACCCTTGTTAGAGCAATAGAAATACCTAATGAAGCAGAATTGATTAACTCATAAACAAAATCATTTTCTATTTTATCTAGCTTATGAATTACACAACCAGTTAAACCAGAAAAACTCACAAATAGATCTTTTGAAGAAATAATAATTTGAATTAAAGATTTTGATTTGCTTTTTTCGTATACAAAAAGTGAGGAATATTTCTTAAGCTCTTTTTTTAGTTGGCTTTCTAAAGACCACTTATCAATCTTATTTACCATCTCAGATTGAATTTCAAATGATATAGATATAGGGAAGTTAAATTTTCTTTGCTTAATGTTTTTTATTTTTTCTAAATACCCCTTTAATTGTAATGCATTTTCTTTTGATAATTCATCACTACAATTAATGGTCTTAGTCTTTTGCCCTTTTTTTCTAGGATAAAAATCAACTTCATGTGCCCATTTCACATAAAAAGAGTTCCCTTCAAGTGAGTATCTTGCAATCAAAACAGGTAAATCCAAACTTTTATAATAATCAACTGTTTCAATTTCTAAAGAAACTTTTTTTCTATCACTCTCTTTGGTACTTTCAGTTGCTTTAAGTTGAACCCAAAATACCAAGCCTGTTGAATATCCTCTATGGTCAAAAATTTCAACCTCTACATCAATTCCATAATCTTTATTTTTATCTCGCACAACCCATTCTCTCGGTAGCAACGAACTAAATGCATCTCTAGAAAGATCTTCTAATTGATGCTGTTGAGGTCTAATCGGCATTACAACTATCCATGGTTTTTAATTGAGTTTTAAAAAAATATTTCTACGCAACCTAAATTAACACAAATACAGTTTAACTTTTAACGATCATTTTTAATATTTAGTACAGTTATTTACAGAACTCCAAGTTATCACAAACTACGTTTGCTCTTTCTAAACGCCAACTGAAAAACCTTGTTAATATCATCTGCCCTTGATAGTAAATACCCTTGATAGTTTGAATGATATTTCCGTCATAATGTCCTAGCTTACATTCGCCAGTTTCACTGTTAAATGATGCATCATAAGCGAGCTTTAACGGTTGGTCTTTTCGTCTTGAAAACACTCCACCCATTGCATTAATAAAGTCATCCCATTTACTTTCATCAGCTGCTACTCTTGCTTTTTCTACCACAGAATTTAACGCTAACTTTTGCTTTAAACGTCTTAACTCACGCCAGACAGATACACTTGCCCCACCAATTTGTTGAAACTGACGAATACACCAACATGAAGACCAAGCATCTACTCGTTGTGCTGCTGTTATAGGGTCTTCACCGTAAACACCTTTATCTAATCCTTCACCGTCTATGTTCTTTGATACATACTTTGCGATATAACCTGTAGCACTACCTTTTTTCGGGTCTATTAACTTAAAGTCACAACGGTTCTCTTGAGCACCTTTTTCATCACCATCTTCTTCGAGTGCGTAATGACGAATGATGCTTTGTAAAAGCTCTATATGATGCTTTTCAACGAATAACAGCATATGCCAATGAGGTGTGCCGTCATGTTGTGGCTCAGCAACACGAAACCCATAAGGTTTAATACCTTTCCTATCTAGCTCTGCTCGAATACGTGACCAAACTTTACAAAGGTATTGATTCGCTTGATAAGGTGTAAAACCTTCATATTTGGGGTTACGTTGACCTGATTTCGCAAACGCAGCGTGGTACTTCGAAGGACACGTTATCGTTATAAAAACACCTTGGTGATTATGTGATTTTGAAAGCTCTTCAAAACCTCGCATTCTTACCATTAACTCCGCTTTTCTCACCGTTGGATTAGAAACGTTTAAGTCTGATAGCTCTTTGAGTGAATATTGCTGACCGATATCATTAATAACTGTCATTGAACTGAGCATTTGCTCGTTACGTGTCTTTTGTTGTTTTCTCTTTTTAACTGTTAAATCACTGGCGTAAATTTGTTTATACTTTTGAACTAGGTTTAATTCAATTGCGGCTTGTTCATAAGCTTGATTGAAAATTTTTCGTAATCGTCTATTCCACCAACCTAAATCACACATGCGCTTTATTGTGCCTAATTCCGTTACGCCTTTCCCCGAAGTAATAACCGCCTTAATGCGAAATGTTTCGGCATAATCCGTCAGTATTCGAAGTATTTCGCTTGCATTCGACTCACAAATATCCGTTAACGGGTCAAGGCGCTTCGTTACGTTACGGAATTCTTCGTTATAGGCGCTTTCTTCGTTACGGAAATTTCCGTTAACATTATGATGTAATGCCATTCTTCGACATCTATCCGCGCAATCTTGTGCAATGACTCGTATCTCTTCGTCATCAACCGTTAACGAATGACGAAGCTTTTCAGGTAATAAACCCACAATCATTTTTGTGGTGTTTAAAATATATAAATTACGCTCGCGCCTAGCTTTTAATTTGAATGCCTTATTAAGGATTATTCGCTTAATAACATCAGGCACTTTATTTAATTGTTCAAAGATAAAATTTACATCAGCTCTATCTGCTGCGCACTCATGTCTTTCCTCTGCCAGAAAGGGATAATCTTTAAATACAGAAGCGATTTTATTGAATTTAAGTTCAAGCACATTATTTTGAGCAGTCATTTTTGTACTCCTCAAATACTTTTTTACCTAAATCACTAATGGCATATCGTTTATACTCAAGACCTGTATGTTTAATGGTTTCTTCAGTAATAAATCCTTTAGCTTTTAAGTTTGTAATTGAGCCTAACTTTATAATGGCTCCTTCAAGTCTAGAGGGGAACAACAGACCAAAGCTATTACTCGGTTCAATACACAAATCAGTGGTTAACCCTTGATATAATAGTCTCAAATGAAAATAATTATTAGGAGTGACTGAAGACATTATGCGCATCCTTGACTGGTGGAGTAACAAAGGTTTTCTTCAATATAGTTTTCTATATCTTGCATTCGATAGCGAATAGCTCGTGCACCCACTTTAATAAAAGGAATACGAGCACCTGCCCACCTATCTCTTTCTAGGAATGCTTCACTTACGCATAGAATTTCTGCGGTTTCTTTGGTGTTTAGTAGTTTGATTCTCATCTTTACCTGCTTAGTTGTATGGCGCTTTAAGGCGCCGTATTAAAGTCAGGTATTAATTTATAGAGAGTTTTAATAGATATGAATGACTGTACTAAGCAGAATAATTCTTTTGCTTAGCACAATAACTTTTTGTTTAAATATTGAGCGGAAGTTTATATTTCCCTCTTTCAAATTCTCGAATCCATGTAGAGAACTGTAATGGCTTATCTTGGTTATATGAAAGTAGTAAATGAGGACTTTTTTCTAGGGATAACTCTTCAAATATCTTCTTACCTGCTTGTTTTGGATTAAGGTCACTATAACCTTTAGAATAACGACTAATGACAGCAATTTTTAATGGTTCAGTGATTTTAGCTTTTGCTTTACCTCCTGACTTTGCAATTTTCAGAGTTTTCGATTTGTTATCATAGAAACATTCTGCACGCGCAATGCTATCAATAATCTCTTCTTTGAGTTCATTAATACAATGTTTTTGCGACTGCTGTATCGCATCTAATTCTTTAATAAAGTGCTGTTGTGATATTTGCTGTCCTTTTCTTGAAAAATCATCTTGTTTATATGTTTTAGTCGACAAATACACTATTTCAGCAGATTGCATCAGCGTTAGTGTTCCAAATAGCTCACTCCACTGAATTTTTTTAATGTCCAATGTATCTAATTCAAAATAATCACATAACAAATATAACTCTCTTCCTTGGGTTAACACTACCGACGTTCTTGTCTTTGAATTTTTAAGTAACTTCATTGATAAGCTTTGCAACAAATTTTCGCCAATGTTGAGCATTGAATCTATTGCTTTAGAAAGCAAGATAACATCTTCATTTGAGCGCTTTGATAATATATCTCGTGCTATATGGGTCGCATCACAAACGCCTTCATCAGGAACAAAATCTAATGGTGCAAGTCCCGACTTAACAAAAATATTTTTGCACTTATATTGCTCTTTATGGCTCAATGCGATACTAGCCTCTTTCTTTATCTTATCTTGATACATAATCATCTATTTCTATTTTGCAATTTTCTTTAAAGAAGTCAGTAATACGTTGCATGGGTGCACGTAAACGGTCGTGATTAGCAATAATATAACCTTCGGTCACATCATTACCATTCTTATGATTTACTAGTCGTTTAATGGCATAAGCTGAGATATCTAATGATTCTGCTACCGTAATAAACGTTCTTCGCAAATCATGAAAAGTAAACTTGATACCTGATGATTCGATAAGGTGCTTTATCGCTTTTTCTGGATAAGCAAGATACTGAGCTTTTCGAGAAGAAAAAACATAGTCATTAATTTTGAAGCGTAAGCGATAATTGAGAATGCCAATCAGTACATCCGATAAAGGGAGTGTTAACGGCTCTTTGTTTTTGGTATCGGGAATATAAATAGTACCTTCATCTAAGTCGACATTCTCCCATGTTAAGGTAGCTGCTTCATTTTTTCTAAGTCCAGTAAGCAATAAAAACAATATATAGTCTGCTGCAACATGGTGTGACTCTGCACCTGTATTAAATTTCATTTCTTGAAGCGCTTCATACCAAGGTTCAAATTGTTTAGGTTTAATAACGGTTTGACGTCTTGGCTCTTTTGCCCATGCCTTTATTTGTCCTAAACGCTCAACAGGGTTATGAGGGAATAAGCTTAATCCGCTGTTATCTTCATATTGGTCTTTCGCAAATCGATAGATAGCGCTTATTATTCTCATTGCGGTATTAGCATAAGAAGGGCTATGACTTTTAAGGAGCTTACCGTGACGAGTCGAGATCATATCTTTAGTGATATCGACAAGGCGCTTATTCTTCCAATCCTTTAATTCCCCGTTCAAATACATTTCATATTGAACGTAGGTTTTATCTTTTAAGTAGGATTTAATTTTTCGATAATCTTGCCACACTTGCCAAAGTGTCATTTGCTCAGCCGTGGCTTGTTGCCTTTTGGCGATAGGGTCAATACCTGTGGCAATCTCACCTAAATATTTCAACGCCTCTTTACGCGCCATTTCAACGGTGATTTCAGGGTAACGTCCAAGCGTTATTCGCTTGAGTTTACGATTGATTCGCTTCTCTAAAACAAAGGCTTTACTACCACCTTGAGTGACACGTACGGCAAAGCCTTTTAGCTCAGAATCTCTATAGAAAACTTGTCCTTTTTCAGGAAGTACAAGTTTGTCTACAAAAGACTTGGTTATTTTACATGTAGACATAGTGTAGTCATGCTATATAAAAAACAGGTGAGCTATTTAAAACAAGAAAAGGCAATAAAGTCAATTAAAATAAGGGGTTTATGCGTTATTGTGATTTATTAAAACAGGCTAAAACAACTATAAATAAAACAGCTTATTATGTCGACGTCTCAGTCATATCCGTCTACTTACTTACACTTAAATTACCAGAAAAGTAATAAAATTCAATTTATTAAACGTGAAAATAAATACGAGCTATGTGTGGGCTTAGATATTACTGAGAATTCTCAGTAATATCCAAAGGGTGATAAGCTATTAGCATCAATAAAACAGTGAGCCGATAGTTTAATGACTTAACAGGGCTATTAAGAATTCATCGTAAGATGAAAATCAATGTTAGCTCTACTTATTTGAAATCCATACCGTTTGATAAGGCTCAAGAAGTAGCTCTTCGGTTAAGTCTGTAATTTCAGCTCCACTAATTAACTCTGTCCAAGATTCTGTGATCACTAAATTAAGTTCGCTGAGCGGTAATGCTAAAGGCTTATTTGATATGTTGCTGATGCAAAATATACTTTGTTTTCTGTTTTGACTTTGTCGCCAAAAACCAAATAATTGTAAACCCAAATGTAAAGTAAACTGCGTAGCGTTGGGGTGAAAAGCAGGTTGATTAATTCTGATCTCTAATAATGAACTGAGTGATGACAATACTTTTTTGTGATGTAAGTTATTATCTTCCAGTGCTTGGCTTAGTAACTCTTTATCCCACCTGCGACGATTGATCGAGCGATTATGGTGGGTATGCTCAAGTTTTTTATAATCGTTTTGCGTGCCTAGCATACTATGAATATAAACACCGGGAATGCCTTCAAGTGCGAACATAATGGCGTGTGCACAAACAAAACGTTCAAAATTCCACTGATCTTTACCGGCTGTTGTTCCTTGCATAGCATCATAAAGTGAAATATTCATTTCGTAGGCTTTTTGCTCGCCATTATCAGACGTTCGCCACGATATTTTTCCGCCGAAACCTTCGATAGTTTGAACCAGTGTGCCTAACTCTTCTTCGCTCAGTAAACCTTCTGCGGGCCTTAAACCTATGCCATCGTGAGAAGCAATAAAGTTAAAATACATAGTACCGTCTTGTGAGGGCGGCATGCTCATTAACCAACGTTTTAAATATAAACAACTCCCTGTGAGTAGAGTGTTTAATAATAACGGTGGCAGTGAAAAGTTATAAATGCCGTGTGCTTCGTTGGCATTACCAAAATAAGTTAAATTTTGAGTGTTAGGAATATTGGTTTCGGTAATAATAATGGCATTCGGTTCAGCAGATTCTATTAAACTGCGTAATAATCGAACTATTTCATGGGTTTGTGGCAAATTAATGCTCGGCGTGCCACTTATTTTCCATAAGAAAGCAATGGCATCAAAACGGAATATTTTCACACCCATATCTAAGTATTGTCGGATAATCGTGGTAAAAGCGATTAAAACCTCAGGGTTACGAAAATCAAAATCGACTTGATCGTGACTAAAAGTACACCAAACAAATTTCTTTCCTTTGCCAGTTTCAACTTCTTTCAGTAATGGCGAGGTGCGAGGACGAACTACCGCAGATAAATCTTCATCGGGCAAGGCGGTAAAGAAAAAATCGTGGCCAATCCCTTCACCTTTTATAAAGTTATCAAACCACACGCTGCGACTAGAACAGTGATTGATCACTAAATCAGACATCAAATGATAGTCTTTACTAATGGCTTGAATATCTTGCCATGAGCCAAGTGATTCGTTGACTGAAGAATAATCGATAACCGCAAAACCATCATCAGAACTATAAGGAAAAAAAGGCAAAATGTGCACGCTGTTTATCGTTTTACTAATAGTGTCATCTAAAAACGTTTTCAATGTTTTTAACGGTGCCGTGTCTTTTTCAATAACACTATCACCGTAAGTAATTAAAATGACGTCTTTTTCTGACCAGTGATTAGTAAAGGGTTCAGCAATCGTAAAATCACTTTTTAACCGCATTATGGCGATTAATGAACGTGCAATATCATCAAACGATTGCTCTAGTGTTATATCTTTATAAATAAAACTAAGCTGCTGACTTAATTTTTGTTCAAGAGAATTAACCGGCTCTTGCATCATCAATATTTTCCTTTTACTTCATACATTTTTCATGGTTAAAGAGTTGTTTGGCCAAATTCTTGATTGTCTAACTCAACCGCTTCTTTAAGTTGCGATAAGATATCCGGTATTGCACTTACTACGCGGTTCCATGATGGAATAAAAGGTGTTTCCATTGGCTGTTCTAGGAAAGTGTTTCCTGCTGTAAGTATATTTTCAGCAAACATTTCTACCGCTTTTTCTTCGGTATGAATGTCGAGATTCAGCCCATTCATCATGGCATCGTTACGATAGGTTTCTACATAATCTAAGGCAATACGGAAGTAGGTCGCTTTTAATGTTCTAAATTTTTCCGGGGTAAATGTTTCGCCTTGTGTGGCAAGTTTACGAATGAATGCTTTACTGATATCAATCGACATTTTTGATAAACCACCTGCGGTATTATCTAACGATAGATCTTGATGTTTATGATCGTACGTTGAAGCTATGTCTACTTGGCATAACCTGTTTGGCGAGTAATTACGATACATCTCAGATAATACACCGATCTCTAATCCCCAATCACTAGGGATACGAATATCGCTTAATACATCACGTCTAAATGAAAATTCGCCTGCTAGTGGGTATAAAAAGCTGTCCATGTATTCAAGGTAGTCACAATGGCCAACCGTTTTCTTAAGTGCTTTAATTAACGGAGTCACTAGTAATCGTGAAACACGGCCATTAATTTTTCCGCCGGCGACACGGGCATAAAACCCTTTTGAAAACTCATAATTAAACATAGGGTTAGCAACAGGATATAACAATCTATCAAGCAACTCTCGTTCATACGTTAAAATATCACAATCATGTAAGGCGATAGATTCTGCTTTGCCCGAAGCTAAAATATACCCCATGCAGTACCAGACGTTTCTGCCTTTTCCTAACTCTTTAGGTGCTAAGCCCAAGGCTTGTAATTTTTTATCAATCGCTTGTAGTCTAGGGCCATCATTCCATAAAACACGATGATGTTGTGGTAATTGACCAAAAAAGGATAATGCGTGTTTGTATTGAGCAAGATCTGCTCGGTCTAAACCTATTACGATTTCAGATAAGTATTTGACTTCTTTTATTTTATTAATAATGTCCGGTAAGGCTTTACCTTCTAATTCAGAAAATAACGAAGGTAAAATTAGCCCTAAAGAACGCGTTTTGGAAAAGGTTAATAATTCCTCGGCCATGTCTGCCGGTTCGCGTTGTGCTAAGTTATGTAATGTGGTTACCGTACCGTTTTGATAGAAATCAGCCATGGTTTACCCCTTTTTGGGAAGTTGAGAATTTGAAGATGAAAATAACAGTGCTTGTATTGCTTCGGCCCAGCCTGATGGCCCACACAACTCTGTTTGAATGGTGTGCCTATTTTGTCGATACAAGGTTGGAAAATCATGTACCGGAGATCGAATTTGAACCGCGACTTCTGCTGCCTCTAACATCGCAATATCATTTTCACCATCTCCTAAGGCAATGGTATAAATATTTTCTTGATTATAATGTTCACGATATTGTTCGGTTAACCAAATCAGTGCTTGTCCCTTATCGCAATAGCCACTTAAATGTAAAAATCGGCCACCTTGAACGACGTTGGCGCCATAATCGACTAACTGTTCAATAAATAGTTGTTTACTTTTTTCGTCTCCTAACCAATGAATGGGTTCGCCATATTGACGTTGTTTTGCTTGCGCGGCTTTGTCTGCTGAAAGCCCTGTTAACTTTGTTAATTGCTCAACTGTTAACGTTGAAAAGCCTTGATATAAGTGTTTAAAATCCCCACAAACGGTGTCAAGTAACTCTAACCAATACTTTCTTGATGAAGCAAAAGACTTAACCCAGTAATTGTCAACGCTTGAGGTGTCAGCAGGTTGTGTCGAAAAAGTTGTTTTAGGGATAAAAACAGCCGCGCCATTTTCTATAATAAACGGTGTATCTAGCGCTAATTCAGCTTGTATATTGGCTAATTCAGCTCTCGTTTTACTCGTGTTTAGAATAATAGGGATATCCGCTTTTTTTAGTTTGAAGATAGTGTCGTAGGCATCATTTGCTTGATACGTGTAGTGGTCAAGCAAAGTGCCGTCTAAATCGCTAAATATCAATACTTTCTCAGTGCGCATTGTTACTCCTTAAGACTCAATTGACGAATGTGTCGGTTGTTCTCTAGGTAAAAAATGGCATCGGCTGATTTAGATATTGTATTGCACGCTTGTACACTTAGCCTTTGAAAATATTGAGTAAAATTTAATATCTCTGCGGGAGACATGATTTTTGAATCGGTTAAATTTTCATTTCTCGCTTTTAGTTTTTCTTCTTGTTCTAATCGCCATTTGTATACGCAGTCAAATGAAGGTGCTTGTAAAGATACCCAAAAATCCATTTTTTCATACAAAGGTTCATAGGTGGTTTTGAGTTGTTGATTGACATAAGTTCGCCAAATGCCATGAGTATCATGTTGTAATTCAAGTTCATTGATTGGCGATTTTAATTGTTCATCGGTTTGAGGTTCTACGCCCCAACACCAACCTTCTAGCAAAATAATATCAACCGGTTTGTCGACACGTTGCCAATTTTCTTCTGGATAAGGTTCGTCTGTTGCTTTGTTAAATCGAGGAATTTTAAAGCCCGTTTTTTTCTCACTTAAGTGACTTAATACTTGCTTTAATGCCGTAATATCATGAGTTGCGGGTACGCCGCGTGTTTCTAATAAAGGATGAACTTTGTCTGCAAGGTCTTTGCGCTCTTGACGAGTTAAATAAAAGTCATCTAACGACATCACAATAACATTTAGTTGATAGGTGCTTGTTAAGTATTCTGCAATGTAATCGGTAAACGTTGATTTGCCACTACCTTGGCAGCCATTAATACCAACAAAAAAAGCCCCTTCATTTGCTTTAAATTGCTTAAAAACACGATCCGCGAGTGGTTGGTAATATTCTTCAACCGTTTGTTCAAATTCTACGGGTAAACGGTGTTGCTTTATAAAAGTCTTTAGCATAATTCTCACATCAACAAGTATGATTTAGTTAGATGATTTCAACTATTGTGCCATTTTGACCATTAGCTAGATTTAAGCTTTATCTTGTTGTATTCATTGATATAAAATATATTTATGGTTGGAAGTGTGATGCTTGTTGTTTTAATAACGTTTGCACGATTTATTTATTGTTGCACTAATTTGGTGCGTACCAGTTAGCTAGGGTGCCTCATCAAAACTCAATCAAGCTTAAGGCTGATGAGCAAGATTGCCATAACCGCAAAGTGTCATTTAAAGTTATGGCTAATCGTTGAAAGTTAAACGGTTGATTCGTTGCTAAAGCCTTAGGTCGGATATTGATCAAATTGTGCCGCCGCTTGGCCCGATTCAAACCAAACGGGTTTTTCTTCACAAAAGATATTTGCTTGAGGGGTGATTTTAGGATCACCTTCTAAATAGCCCGCAGGGATCACCAACATACTACCGTCTCGACTTAAATAAGGTACTTGTGAGCCACATTCGGTACAAAAACTGTTACTAAACCGAATGGCATTGGGGAGATCGAATCGTTTGATCAAGGCTTGACCTTGATGCCATTCAATTTTATCAGGTGCAGTAAAGATTAGTGACGCAAAGGCCGAGCCTGTTTTCTTTTGGCAGCGATCACAATAGCATTGATAGAATTTTTGAAAAGGGCCTTCAACTGTACTTTTAACTTTACCGCATAAACAGCTACCTGAAATTTTATTACTCATTTTGATACCTTTTGGCTAATACAAATAAAATGTTTTTAATGATAGTTCTATATAAGTTGATATCACTGGTCACGTCAATCTATTTAAATTTCAAAAGTGCCTTGTAAACTCTGACAAAGAACCTGTAGCAAGATATTCAGATATCGGTATGATATTTAGCAATATTTATGATTCTAATCCTTATGAACTTATTTAACTTCAAATCGATGGCGGTTATTCAACGGCTATTTTTACTGCGCAGCTTAGCGATTATTATTCAAGTAACAACCGTGCTGATTGTTTATTATGTGATGTCATTGCAAATATCACTGATATCATTATTGGGTGTTATTGGTATTGAAAGCCTTTTTCATTTAATTAGTATCTATGTTTTTAGAAATCGGCCGGCGGGTAATTGGGCAATTGTTTGTCAATTATTGGCGGATATCTTTTTTCTTAGTATTTTACTTTCCTTGAGCGGTGGGGCAACTAATGCATTTGTCTCATTATTATTATTGCCAATTATTATCGCTGCGGTCAGTTTGCCTTCTCGTTATTTGTCTATCATTTCACTTTCTGCCATCAGCTCATACAGTCTTTTATTATTCAGAATGCCTGAGCACGCCATGCATCAAATGGACATGAGTAATCATTTTTTTGCGATGTGGGCTAACTTTTTATTATCTGTTGTCGTTGTGACTATTGTCGTGGGAACTATGGCTCGAATTATTACTAATAGAGAGCAAGCCATCGCTAAACAAAGGGAAGAACAACTAAAAAGTGAGCAATTACTTTCGTTAGGTGTTGCATCAGCTCAAGTCACTCACCAATTAGCAACGCCATTGGCCAATATTCAGTTATTGTATGATGAGTTATTAGAAGATCACCCAGAACATCTTGCTGTACAATCGATGCATCATCCTTTGGAGCAGTGCCGTGAGCAATTAGGGTATTTTCGAAGCCTTGCCGCCTCGATTCGCGAAGAGAGTACCGAAATAATTAGTGTTGTTGAATTACTTCGTCAATTAAATGATAGTTTACACTTACATTTTCCTGAGCAAATGGTTGATATTATTCAAACTGAAGAGATAAATGCATCTGTCCAATCTGATGATATGTTGATCGCTGCTTTATTGAATTTAATTCAAAATGCTATTCGTGCGAATAAAGAACACAATGAAAGCAAAATAACCGTAACGATTTATACCAGTGAAAACACGTTGAATATAGAGATCAGAGATTTTGGAGCTGGAATTGAAGCAAACCTCAATAATGATCAAAAAGATTTATTAGGTGAAAAGTTGGTAGAAAGTAGTCATGGTTTTGGCATGGCAGTATTATTATCTAATACGACAATCAACCGTTTAAAAGGCAGCTTGAAATTAGCCAACCATCCAGTAAAAGGCTGTGTTGCCCATGTGAAGTTAGCGTTAGTTTTGCCAGAAAATTAACGGTCATAAAATGAAGATAATCAATGAAATTATTAATTATAGAAGATGATGAAGCGTTTGCTGCAACGCTATTAAGGCGATTAACAAAACAAGGCTTTGAGTGTCAAATGACTCATCAAGCAGATGAAGCGTTACATGTTTGTCATTTATTTCGTCCAGAATATTTAATTTTAGATATGAAGCTTGCTAAAGAAAACGGATTATTATTGATTAAGCCAATTCGGGCATTATTGCCTAATATTCGTATCGTTTTATTAACTGGATTTGCTAGCATCGCCACGGCTGTAGAAGCGATACAAATGGGCGCTGATGATTATTTAGCAAAACCTGTAGACACTAAAATGCTATTAAAAGCATTAAAGGGTAAAGGAGCAAGCGAAGCAAATACCCTTGATTCTTCAAAAATTGAAAATAAACCAATGTCGCCTGAGCGCTTGGAGTGGGAACACATTAACCAAGTCTTAAGCAGTAATAACGGGAATGTCTCTGAAACGGCTCGTCAATTGGGCATGCATCGACGAACCTTACAGCGAAAACTACAAAGAAAGCCCGTAGTGAGTTAGGCTATGACGAGGTTGCCTGTTCTTTTAAGGCGCTCGTTAAACGAACGAGTTCGAGTGCTTCAATAAAGTTAAACTTCATTGCGGCTACTAAACTGTGCATGGCGACAATCATTCTGCCAAATGGTTTTTTTGGAGATTTTTCTATTTCCGCAATGGCGGCATCGTAGCCATATTGCGCATATATTTCTAATAATTCTACACCAAATTCTTCAGGAGATTTTTGTCGCGGCAAAGGCGTATAACCTAACGCTTGAATAATATTTTCTGCGGTACTCCAAATCGACCAAGGGTTCTGGCCTGTGATCAAATTATTATCTTGATGTGTTTGATTTAAATAAGTAAAACCGCCATCAAACTTTGCACCTCGAGCAATTAATTTATCTTCTAAAAGAAACGGGAATACTTCATCAGCATTAGGGATCAAGAATAACTCTTCATCATTGGTAAAGCTGGTAATTGTCTTATTGGCGACTAAATATTCACCAGAATCAAGTTGAACGTTAGCGAAAGCTGCTGGCCCATGACAAATAGCGGCAACCACTTTATTGTTTTGATAAAGTTGTTTAACAATGTTTTGAATCGCTGGGTTGTCAGGAAAGTCAAACATTGCGCCTTTACCACCAACAAAATAAACCGCAAGGTAATCATCTGGGTCAATTTCATCAACACTCTTTGAATGTTTAACTTTGTGTTGGGCGATACTATCATTTAAAAATGCATAATCTATTGCTTTCATATCATCATTATCAATAACGACCGGTGGCTCTCCGCCTTTTACACTAGCAATGTCTACCTCAAAACCATTGACAGTAAACATCCAGTAAGCACGGGAGAGTTCGGTCAGCTCATATCCTGTTTTTTTCCCTGAATTTCCCATGGTATCGGTACTGGTGACTACCGCGAGAATTTTTCCACGTACTTGCGGTAAGCGCTTTTGTAAGTAAGGAATGTCGTTGGCGACACTTTGTTTCAATTGAGCTGCATCAGGAGTTTGAGGTAATAAATTGAAGAACCAAATACTACTACCGACGATGAAAAGTATAAAAACAACTAAAGATATTAACGCTTTTTCAACATTGCTACACACCATTAAAAATGAATTTTTCTCAGATTAATAAAATGCAGGTGAAGATGAAGTAAAGATACCGTTAATTTTTGAGTTTAATAGAAATATAAAAGCACTGGGGCTGTGATTGAATATTCACCGACCAGTTAAAAACTTCTACGATGCGATAAATAAGAAAAAGCCCTTGACCAATGCCTTCGCTATTTTCATTTTTTACGCCGGATTTAAATAAAGATTCAGGTTCATTTACATTTGACAATAACGCGTTACTGAAGGTTAATTCATTGTTTTTAAATTCGATATTCAATAGTTTTTCACTGCTATGTTCAATCGCATTATTTATCAGATTATTCATTAATAATTTAAATAAATGTGGATTTGTTTGAATGAATACCTGCTCATCAATTGCAACATTGATTGACATTTTATGCGCTTCAATCGTTTGGTAATTATTTAAGATAGCCTGTTCAATCATGCTGTTCAGTTCACAACGCTCCATGTTCATTGATGAGGTTCTTGCTAACATGAATAATACATTAATCGTGTTTTCAATATCCTGATTTGCTTTTTTTATATGATTAATATCTTGTTGTGATAATGGTCTTTGTTCGGCTAAAGCGATGGCATTTTTTAATACCGTTAAAGGTGTTCTTAACTCGTGACTGACATCACGGGTAAAATGTTTTTCTCGATTGAGTGCTTGTTGCAGCTTGTTCAAATTCTCTTCAAGTGTTTTTGATAAATAGCCTATTTCAAACGGGTAGTGTGGAAATTGATAGGTTTCTGTTTCTTGTTGCTGCAGTTTTAGTTGATGAGCTAAATCAATCACAGGTTTGACGGTTTGTTTACTGATTTTATAAGCAAAAAACATGGCTAATAATAAGAATAAACAAAATACCCCGGTAAAAACGACACTCAAGTTTTTTGACATATTGGTGACTACTAATAACGGGGTTACATTGGCAAGTAAAATATGTGGTGTGTCTTGATTGAGTGAAATGTAAGTTAAATGGAAATGATTGTCAGTGGCCGTAAATATTTCAGTGGCTTTCGGTGATATTTTTAACCTAGCTTGTACTGTTTCGGGTAATTGATTGTTGTTCGAGTAAAGTCGCATAAACTGATAACTCGGTGAAATAATGGTTGAATTTGCTTGATAATGTTGGCGAATATTTTCTGCTTCGGTGTGCAGTAACTTATCGATCAGTTCATCTTCCACCATGTAAGCCATTAAAATAAGTAAGCCAAAGAATATTAAACTTAACAAAACCGTAAAGCTGCCAAAATAAAAAAATACCCGATGTTTAATACTTGTCATCATGTGATGTCCAACTTAAACCCAATATTTAATATTGTTTTCAGTAAAGGTTTATCAAAGGGCTTATCTAAGAGGGAACGTAAACTGTAAATATGCGATTTTAATGCGTCAGTATTGGGTGGGTTATCGCCCCATATTTTATGCATTAACTCGCTTCGAGACACAGGGGTTGGGTGCTGTTGAGCTAGCACTGATAATATTGTAAAACTGGTTGAAGTAAGTGCTAGCTCTTGATGATTCCGGGTCGCTGTTTGCCTGGTTAAATCAATAAAAAGCTCGCCTAGTTGTAATTGTTTTGGTTTGTGTAACATATTACGTCTTGATAACGCTTGGCAACGTAATGCTAACTCTCGTAAATCAACAGGTTTAGTTAAGTAGTCATCGGCGCCTTTATGAAATCCTAACGATTTATCCTCAAAAGTATCTCGCGCCGTTAACATCAAAATCGGTGGCGTTATAGTTGCCTGATTCTTAATGCGTTCACAGAGAGTTAAGCCGTCAATATCAGGTAAATTTAAATCTAATATGATCACATCATAAATATCTTCAAGGGCCAGTTTTTCGCCTAATTTACCTTTATGCGCGTGATCAACTACCCAGTGTTGAAGTGCTAAAAACTCAACGAGCTGTTTGGCGATAGTATTGTTATCTTCGATTAAAAGTATTTTCAAATGTGTACGCGTCTTATCAAGGTAATGAATTAATTTTATCTTAGTTAAAGTGAAGATAAGGTGAAGATTTACAGAGTATTACATGTATCCATAATTATGGTAAAGTTGAAAGCACTTATGTTTAAATTACGATTTGCTTATTTAAATTTAGCGATGAAAAAAGGAACTTATGAAACATTTAATTTATATAATAATTGTTGGCTTGCTATTTTCCTGTAGCAAACAATCAAGTGAAGATCACATGGTTGCGGCGAAAAAGAGTATCGCATCTGAAGATTATAAAGCAGCGGTTATTGAGCTAAAAAATGCCGTTAAAGCTTCACCAACATTAGCAGAAGCAAGATTTTTACTGGGTAAGATGCATCTAAAAAATCTAGATTATCAAAGCGCGGAAAAAGAATTAAATAAAGCGTTGGAATTAAACTATCCTGTAAACGAAGTACTTCCCTTATTGTCGCAAGCTTACCAAAAAACACGTTCTGATGTCGCTTTAATTGGACTTTCACATCAAGAAAATGGTCTGACACCAGAGGAGCAAGCAGAGATTGCTTTTTATAAAATCCAGGCGATGTTTCGCTTAGACCAATCAGAGAAAGCTCAAGCGCTTATTGATGAAGTGCAAAAAACTGATACAGACTCGGTTTTTAAAACGTTAGCCTTAGTTTACTCATTATTGATTGATGAGAAAATTGATGCTGCAAAAATGCAATTAGAAACTATTATCGAGAATGAACCAAAGCAAGCTGATGCCCTGAAGTTACTGGCATTAATTGCGTTGAAAAATGGTGAACAATCATTAGCTGCTGACACATATGGCTCTTATTTAACGTATTACCCTAATGATTTAGAAATAGCGTTTATTAATGCTCGCTTGTTAGTGGAATTGAATCGTACGAAAGAAGCGGAACCAATAATAGATAAATTGCTAGCAATTAATGAAGATAACGGTTTGTTAAATCAATTAAAAGGTATCGCAAGATTTAACGAAAAGGATAATGAAAAAGCATTATTTCATACAGAAAAAGCAATTAGCAAAATGCCATCGGACCCCGCTTTAAGGTTATTAGCAGCCTATAGTGCCTATCGTTTAAAAAATTATGAAATCACTCATCAACATTTATCAATTATTGCTGAAGAATTACCCCCTAATCATGAAGCATTAAGGTTATTAGCCGTCAGTCAATTGCACTTAGGCTTTACTAAAGAAGCAGGCGAAACCGTTAACTCTCTAGAAGAGTTATCAGAGAAAGATAACTCGTTAGTCTCGAGTGTTGGTCTTGCACTGGTAAATAGTGGTGAAGTGAAACAAGCGAGAAATATTCTGAGCAAATCAACTGAGTTAGGGGCAGAAACAGCTGAAGACCTGACTCGTTTAGGGTTATTGAAGCTTTCATTAAATGATGTGGAAGGGATCACGAATTTAGAAACTGCTTTAGATAAAAAACCAGACCAAGAAATCACTCGTAATACTTTAGCAACCGCCTATTTAACTACTCAACAGTTTGATAAAGCAATGACATTGGCTAAACGCTGGAAATCTGCCGATAAACAAGATGAGCAAGCGTATTTATTAGCGGCGAGTGTTTATTTTAAACAAGAAAAGTTTGATCTTGCTAAAGCTGAATATCAGCAAATATTATCATTCAACCCAAAACATGCTGGTGCCAGGCTCGCTTTGGTTGATTTAGCTGCCCGAGAAAAAGACTTTTCAACGGCGAAACGTGAACTAGATACTGTTTTGGCGTCAGAGCCGTCAAATGTTTCTGCTTTAGTGAAGCTGTATCAGTATGAATCTGATCAAGGCGATTCTAGTAAAGCGGTCAATATTATTGAGCAACAAAACCGTGAATTTCCTGAGAATAAAGCTGTGCAATTGTTGCTCGCGAAAGTGTATTTACAAGAAAATATGGCTGAAAAGACCGTTGATTTATTACGTGATTTTGATGAAAAAAATGCGCCTAAAATATATTGGCAAACGTTAGGTCAAGCCTACTTTAAGTTGAAAGACTTTAAAAAAGTTCAAAATCACTATCAAGCTTGGCTAGAAAAAGCGCCTTCTGATCGTGATGCGATTTTGAGTAATTTATTATTGTTAGATAACCAACGTAAATATGAACAAGCGTTAAGTTTGAGTACTCAATATGTTGAAAATTTTCCAAATGATACTGAAATAGCCTTACTCAATATACATTTCTTGCTAATTTCGGGAGATTTTACTTCAGCAAATGCCCAATTAGCGTTAATTCCGGAACCAGCGAAAGCACTACCATTTACCAAAGGGTTGCTTGGGCAATTACAACTAAATCAAAAGCAATATAGTCAAGCATTGGAGAACTTAAACGCAGCCTATAAAGCTCAACCAACTCCTCGCAATGTTAATTTAGTTTATTTTTGTTTAGTTAATTCAGGACAAAAAGAGCAAGGGTATAACTTTTTACAACAACATGTTGAAAACAATACCAATGATGTTGCAAGTTTAATGCATTTAGCACAATTACAAATTGCTAAAGATACTGCCGCGGCTATCAAAAGTTATGAACGGGTGCTCTCGATCACCGATGATAATTTTATTGCTTTGAATAATTTAGCTTATTTTTATTTAGAAGCTAATCAGTTAGACAAAGCGCAACAACACGCGGAAAAAGCACTCGCATTAAAGTCTAATATGGCTGATGTGTTAGACACGGTTGGCCGTATTCATTTAGCGAAAAAAGAATATGAGCCTGCGGTGAAATATTTAACGAAAGCCGTTTCCGAAAATGGGGATAATGAAGAAATTTATTTAAATTATGTTGAAGCGTTATTGTTAAGTAATAATAAAGTGCTTGCGCAAAGAAAAATAAACCAAAAAACCTTTAAAGAGCCAAACTCAATGAAACGAGTGGCAGAGCTAAAGAAAAACTATCAGCTTGATTAACAAAGGTCCGCTTTGCGAAATGAGTTGTTAATTTGAAACCAGCAAAAAAGACCATCGAATTATCTTTGCGATGGTCTTTTGGTTTCAGCGGGTTATTTATATGCCACTGACTAATTCTTTTGTACTGATTTTACTTAACGCTAGGGCAGAATTATGGGGTAAGACATGATGTTCTGCTAAAAGATAGATAACTTTATTGCCTGACTCCGCAAGCTCTATCGCATGTTGATAATTTATCAGCATGGTCGAAGGAACACTTTGTGGAAATTTGTCGGCATCCCGTCGAATGTATTCAATTAAATCGACATTGACTTTTTCATCATAAAAAACGGCATCCGCAAATTGCATTTCTCGATGAGCCGCTAAAGTAAGTTTATCAGGATCACCATCTAAGGTATGAATAAAGGTTATTTCCCCCTGTGGCGGTGGTACTTCTTCATTCAAACTTAGAATAAGCTGTTGCTCTGCTTGCTGTTCGTTACCTTGTAATATGGCATTGCCAATTGCACCACGTAATGTCACTTCCCAAAACGAACGACGATTTCGTATACCTTTGATTCTCGCTTTTACGTGGTCTCTGAATTTCAAGGAAAAATCAGCAAGTTTGCCGTAGCCAGCCGGTAATGTTTTTTCTATTTGTTCGCGTAGCATTCTTAATAAAATTGGCGCACTTCCTGAGCTCGACATGGCAATGATGATTGGCGAACGATCAATAATCGCTGGCGTTATATAACTACAAAGCTCTGGCTGATCAACTACATTGACAAGTATTTTAAGGTTACTGGCTTCTTGAGATATCGCTTGATTAATTGAGGTATTATCCGTTGCGGCAATCACTAAATTAAAGCGAGATAGCAAACCTTGTTGATAGTTGTGGTTTAGCCATTGCAGATCATTTGTCTTAATTAAACGGTCAACACTTGGGCTAAGTTGTTCACTCATAATGGTGATATTTGAAGTAGTCTTTAACAGTAATTCTATTTTACGTGCAGCGACATCTCCTCCACCAATGATAATTGCTTCGATTTTATCTGACGTTAAAAATACAGGAAAATAATTCATACTATGGGGTGAACTTTTAATTAGTTTAAGTTTGGGTCGAAAATAGCTTAATTAAAGCCTCATCATGATTGTGGAGAATTTAACTGCCATTTTGTCATTATTTGATGATAACGACCATCAGCTTTTATCGCATCAAAACTGGCTTTTACTTTATTAATAACTGTTTTGTCGGTAGCTAAATGAGCGGCTAAATAAAGATCTGAAGCGAAGTCATTAATTTCGTACACGAGTGCCACTTTAGCAGGGTCAAAAGAGGCTCCCAGTATTTCATGTCGCCAGATAATACTGTTGGTAAATACTAAATCTGTTTTACCAGTATAAAGCTGGCTCCAAAGGGCCGGATATTTATTACTGACATAAAGGTTTTTTTTATGAGTAAAGCCTTTATTTAAAAGGTAATTTTCTGCTAAATCGTGTCTAATTGCTCCAACAACATATTGTTTGGCTTGTTCTATACTGCTGACTTGAATATTTGAATTGGCCTTTAACGCAGCGAAATACGATTTTATGGTAAATAATTTTCCGATCCAGATGAACTTTTCTTCCCGTTCATCACTTCTAAGCATGGAAAAAATAAAGGTATTGGGTTTTTTAGTCGCCTGTTCATAACTTCTAGCCCAAGGATAAATAGAGATTTTTGCATCGATACCTGAATCTGCAATGATTAACTTTACAAGCTCAATTAGCGCGCCCGTTGGCGGTTGCTTTCCGCCATCAATTTGAAGTGGCGGGAGATCTTCAGTAACAAACTGAACTCTTTGATTGGCGTAAATGCCGAAAGCAGAGGAAGTAATAGTTAACAATACAATAATTGTTAATATACGTAATAACACAATATTGTTTTCCTTCACTCCATTATTTAATCCTTTTATATTGTCTCGCGATAAGCCAAATAGCAATCAATTTTTATAACGATAAGTGATAAACTGTCGCTAATATTAATGAGTAGAGTAAAAAAATGCCTTGGATACAGCTTCGATTAAGTGCAGATGAAGAAACCGCTGAGAAATATAGTGATTGGTTAATGGCATGTGGTGCTCAAGCAGTCACTTTTATTGATGCCAAAGACACCCCTATTTATGAACCGTTACCTGGCGACGAAGTCGTTTATTGGTCAAATACAGTGGTAATGGGGTTATATGATGCCAGTAGTGACATGGATAAAGCCATTGCTTACCTACAAAGCATTCATCCTGACAAACAAGCCATGCGTTATAAACTTGAACAGTTAGAAGATAAAGACTGGGAACGTGAATGGATGGATAATTTTCATCCGATGAAATTTGGTCAACGCTTATGGATTTGTCCTAGCTGGCGTGATGTGCCTGAGCCTGATGCCATTAATGTGATGTTAGATCCTGGTTTAGCTTTTGGAACGGGTACGCATCCAACCACCGCCTTATGTTTAACATGGTTAGATGGACTGGATCTTACGGATAAAACCGTCGTCGATTTTGGTTGTGGTTCAGGCATTTTATCCTTAGCGGCATTGAAACTTGGCGCTAAAAAAGTGGTTGGCATTGATATTGACCCACAAGCGCTGCAAGCCAGTCGAGAAAATGCTAAGCGAAATAACGTTGAAGATAGACTGGAATTATATTTGCCTGAAGATCAGCCTCATTTTAAAGCAGATGTTGTTGTCGCCAATATTTTAGCAGGGCCGTTGCGCGAATTAGCCCCAACAATTATTGAATTTGTAGGTGATAAAGGACTGTTGGCACTTTCAGGTGTTTTAGAAGAACAGGCTCAAGAATTACAACAAATTTATGGTCAATGGTGTGAAATGGATCCTGTTGCGGTTCAAGAAGAATGGGTGAGACTGTCAGGAAGAAGAAAGTAAAACGAAAACCGTCAAAATTTTTTTGTAAATCGTGTGCAGATTTTGTTAACTATTTGTACAAAATCTGCACACATCAATAGTTTGCAAAATGTCAATATTAAAATGATGAAAAAAAGTCATTTTTGTTCAATTTATATGCTTTGCAATCTGAAAAAAAACGCGTAAACTTAGCGCCCTTTTGAAAGGTAGCTCAAAAAAACAACAGCGTGAAGATAGGTTCATATTCTTTAGCGAGTAATACAATGCTCGCACCCATGGCAGGAATCACTGACCAACCGTTTCGACAATTATGTTGTCAAATGGGGGCAGGGCTTGCAGTATCAGAAATGGTGTCTGCTAACCCTAAAGTTTGGAAAACTGAAAAATCTAAACGACGTTTAATTCATGGAAATGAAGCTGGCATTTGTTCTGTGCAAATCGCGGGTTCTGATCCACAAGAGTTAGCTTTTGCTGCACAAGTTAATGTTGATAATGGTGCTCAAATCATTGATATCAATATGGGTTGTCCAGCAAAAAAGGTAAATAAAAAATTAGCGGGTTCAGCGTTATTGAAAGAGCCTATTTTAGTCGAACAGATTATTAAAGCTGTTGTGAATGAAGTAGCTGTGCCAGTCACGTTAAAGATTCGCACCGGATGGTGTGACAATACCCGCAATGGTATCGAAATAGCAAAAATTGCTGAACATAATGGTATTCAATCCTTAGCTGTTCATGGTCGTACTCGCAACGACTTTTATAAAGGAGAAGCTGAGTACGACACCATTAAAGCAATTAAAAAAGCTGTTTCAATTCCTGTGGTAGCCAATGGTGATATCACCAGTGCTATAAAAGCATCACAAGTGCTTGATTACACAGGGGCTGATGCCATTATGATTGGTCGAGGAGCTCAAGGGCGTCCATGGATTTTCAGAGAAATTAATCATTTTTTTGAAACAGGCCAACTATTAGATCCACCCTCATTGGAAGAGATACGCTCAATCATGATTGAGCATGTAAATGGATTACACAAGTTTTATGGTGACTTTATGGGTGTAAGATTTGCCCGTAAGCACGTTTCTTGGTACATGCAAACGCTTGACCCAGAAAAACAGTTTCGTTCTATTTTTAATGCCTTAGAGTCTGAGCAAGAACAACTCGAAGCATTAACTAGATATTTTGATAATTTAATTTAAGAAAGAGTCTGAACTTTATGTTTGAACAAAATATTTCATCTCCATTCGTTACCGGTAACATGCAAACTCAAGCAGAGGCATCACCTTTACGCAGCCAAGCTAAAATTGCTATTAGCAACTACTTATCTCAATTAAATGGTAATGATGTTGACGATATGTATGACCTTGTACTTTCAGAAATTGAAGCGCCAATGCTTGAAGAAGTGATGAAGTATACTCGCGGTAACCAAACTCGCGCAGCTAATTTACTAGGTATCAACCGTGGTACTTTACGTAAGAAGCTTAAAAAATACGGTATGAACTAAAAACTCGCAGGTTAGCCTGCATTGAAAAAGCACCTTAGGGTGCTTTTTTACTTATTGATAGTTGAAGATGTTAGCGCATACGAAAACTTTCACTAAACTGTACAAAGATCATCACGGACGAAATACCATTTTAGGTATAAATGCCAAGGACATATGTCAAAGGCCAGACTAATAACTCATTTTAAAGGTAAATGAAAAAGCAATGGATACTCCACGCCCAATCAAACGCGCACTTTTAAGTGTATCTGACAAAACTGGTATTGTAGATTTCGCTCGTCAACTCGCTCAAAAAGGCGTTGATATTTTATCAACCGGTGGTACCGCTAAACTATTAGCAGATAACGGCATAAAAGTGACGGAAGTTTCAGAGCACACAGGTCATCCAGAAATTATGGACGGTCGTGTAAAAACATTACATCCAAAAATCCATGGTGGCATTTTAGCCCGTCGTGGCACAGATGAAGGTGTGATGGCTGAAAATAACATTGATGCAATTGATATGGTTGTAGTGAATTTATACCCATTTGCAAACACAGTAGCAAAAGCAGGCTGTTCTTTAGAAGATGCGGTTGAAAACATTGATATTGGTGGTCCAACTATGGTTCGAGCAGCAGCAAAAAATCATAAAGATGTCACTATCATAGTAAATGCTGCTGATTATGATCGTGTTATTGCTGAAATGAATAATAATGACGACTCATTAACCTATAAAACTCGTTTTGATTTAGCGATTGCAGCTTATGAACACACGGCTTCATACGATGGCATGATCGCTAACTATTTTGGTCAAATGTTATCGGCACATGGCGAAGAAGCGAGTGAAGTAAATTTCGAAGAAAAAAATAAATTCCCTCGTACCTTCAATAGTCAGTTTATTAAAACGCAAGATTTACGCTACGGTGAAAACTCGCATCAAGATGCGGCTTTTTATGTTGAAGCAAATCCTGAAGAAGCATCTGTGTCTACGGCGAAACAAGTACAAGGTAAAGCACTTTCTTACAACAACATCGCTGACACCGATGCAGCATTAGAGTGTGTGAAAGAATTTGATGAAGCGGCCTGTGTTATTGTTAAACATGCCAACCCTTGTGGTGTTGCTATTGGTGATAATATTTTAGCAGCTTATGAGCAAGCCTTTAAAACTGATCCTACTTCAGCATTTGGTGGCATTATTGCTTTTAACCGAGAATTAGACGCCGATACTGCCGAAGCTATTGTTTCACGTCAATTTGTTGAAGTGATCATTGCTCCAAGCATTTCTGAAGCGGCGGCTCAAATTGTTGCAGCTAAGCCGAATGTTCGTTTACTTGAGTGTGGCCAATGGACTACGCAAACAACGGGATTAGATTATAAACGCGTAAATGGCGGTTTATTAGTACAAGATCGAGACCAAGGAAAAGTAGCCGCAAGCGATTTAAAAGTGGTGACTAAACGTCAACCAACAGAAGATGAAATGCGCGACTTACAATTTTGTTGGAAAGTTGCTAAATACGTGAAATCGAACGCGATTGTTTATGTAAAAAATAGCATGACAATAGGTGTAGGTGCCGGGCAAATGAGCCGTGTTTATTCTGCTAAAGTTGCGGGCATTAAAGCCGCAGATGAAAACTTAGAAGTGGCTGGTTCTGTAATGGCGTCTGACGCTTTCTTCCCATTCCGTGATGGCCTAGATGCTGCTGCTGAAGCAGGTATTACCGCGGTGATTCAACCAGGTGGTTCAATGCGTGATGACGAAGTAATCGCCGCTGCAGACGAACATAACATAGCAATGGTGTTCACCGGAATGCGTCACTTCCGTCACTAATTTTCAGCTGTTGTCGTTAAATAGAACTACTTTCATTGTTGAAAGTGCTCACCTAGTAAACTAGGCTCCGCGCTTCCGCCTTGAAATTAGTTCTATTAACTTAAACAGCTAATAAATTAGAAATACAGCAAAGATGGTTAAGCTAAATAAACAAAAGTACACACTTTGTTTGCGGTGAAGAAATTATTTTTGTCGACGAGTGAATGAATATCATTCTGTTCTTGTTCTTATAATCTGTTATAAATAGTTTAGTCATTTATTCACATTAATCATTTATGGAAGATCACATGAAAACAATAAAAACCTTTATCGCCGCATCACTTGTTAGTTTATCAATGGCATCAGTTAGTTATGTTCAAGCTGGCAGTGATAAATTAGCCCACGCTATTGCTGGTGAGCATCGCTCTGCAGAAAACAAAGCACGTGATCAATATCGTCACCCTAAAGAAACTCTAGAATTCTTAGGCTTTCAGCCAACTATGACCGTGGTTGAAATTACCCCCGGTGGTGGTTGGTATACTGAAATTTTGGCTCCCGCATTGAAAGGTACTGGCAAATTAATTGGCGCGCACTACCCAGATACAGGTGAAGACAATTATTACAGTAACTCTCGAAAACGATTAGAAAAGAAACTGGCTAGTAATGATGTGTTTAGCGAAGTGGAATTGTCGAATTTTGTTCCGAAAAAAGCCAGTGAGTTAGCGCCTGCTGCAACAGCAGATATGGTATTAACTTTCCGTAATTTACATAACTGGGGTGAAGAGGGCGTTCAACAAGTTTTTATTGATGCTTTTAAGGCGCTAAAACCTGGTGGTATCTTAGGTGTGGTTGAGCACCGTTTACCAGAAGGCGTTGCTGCTAACGATATGAATCGTGGTTATGTTTCTGTAGAAACTACTATTGCACAAGCAAAAGCGGCTGGTTTTGATCTTGCAGGTTCAAGTGAAGTTAATGCTAATCCGAAAGATAAAGCCAGTTACGAAAAAGGTGTGTGGACTTTACCACCAAGTCTTGCGTTAGGTGACAAAGATAAAGAAAAGTATTTAGCCATCGGTGAAAGTGACCGTATGACATTAAAATTTGTTAAAAGTGCTAAATAACTCATTTTAAAATAATAGTGCAACTAATAATTAGCACTCATAAATAATGGCTCAATATTTTAAAGCGAATAAAATGTTGGGCCAGTTTTTTACATCAATTTTAGGAAAATAGTTAAATGAATGTTTTGGTAATTGGTAGTGGTGGTCGTGAACATGCATTGGCATGGAAAGCTGCACAATCTTCTCAAGTCGAAAAAGTGTTTGTTGCTCCAGGAAATGCGGGTACTGCAACTGAGAGTAAATTAGAGAATGTTGCAATATCAGTAGGTGACATACCTGCCTTAGTTGAATTTGCTAAAACTCAAAACATTACCTTAACAATTGTTGGTCCAGAACAACCGCTAGTCGATGGTGTTGTTGATGCGTTTCAAGCACAAGGGTTAACTATTTTTGGTCCTAGTGCTAAAGCGGCTCAGCTTGAAGGATCTAAGGCATTCACTAAAGATTTTCTTGCAAGAAATAATATCCCTACAGGTTGGTACCAAAATTTCACTGAAATAGAACCTGCGTTAGCATATGTGCGCGAAAAAGGTGCGCCAATTGTAATTAAGGCTGATGGTTTAGCGGCAGGTAAAGGTGTAATTGTCGCCATGACCTTAACAGAAGCTGAAGATGCGATTAAAGATATGTTAGCGGGCAACGCTTTTGGTGATGCTGGACATCGTGTTGTTATCGAAGAATTTTTAGCGGGTGAAGAAGCAAGCTTTATTGTCATGGTTGACGGAACAAATGTCCTTGCGATGGCCACTAGCCAAGATCATAAACGTGCTTTCAATAATGATGAAGGTCCAAATACTGGCGGTATGGGAGCTTATTCTCCAGCGCCTGTTGTTACGCCAGAAATTCATCAACGTATTATGAATGAAGTGATATATCCGACCGTTGAAGGTATGGCAAAAGAAGAGGCTCCTTATACCGGCTTTTTATACGCAGGTTTGATGATTGATGCTGACGGCACACCAAAAGTGATTGAGTATAATTGCCGATTTGGTGATCCAGAAACACAGCCAATTATGATGCGTTTGAAAACCGATATCGTTGAACTTTGTTTATCTGCTTGTAAAGGCGAATTAGACAAAGCGACGATAGATTTTGATCCTCGTCCTGCCGTTGGTGTTGTATTAGCGGCTGGCGGATACCCAGGTAGTTATGCGAAAGGTAAAGTGATCAGTGGTTTAGACACTAATGTAAAAGAAGATAGAAAAACCTTCCATGCCGGTACCGCAAATGACAAGGGTGAAGTAGTTACGGCAGGTGGCCGAGTACTTTGTGCCACGGCATTAGGACAAACTGTCACTGAAGCACAAAAAGCTGCTTATGAATTATTGCATGAGATTAGCTGGGAAGACGTGCAATTTAGAACGGATATTGCTTACCGTGCAATCGCTCGTGAGCAAAGTTAACCATTAAACTAGCATCACTTTAAGTTGAAGAGTTTGATTAAAAATCCGATGTATATGCATCGGATTTTTTATGCAGTTTAATAATTGACTTGAAACAAGCTGGAAGTTTCTTGTTTTAAAAGGTGCAGATATTTTTTCTCTGGATTGTCAGCAATCAATTGAGCTAATTCAGTACCGATTGGCGTAAACTTATAAAAAGTTAGTAAGCTATTATTTTTATTTGCTTTTAGCGATAAATTTATGCCGTTGAAGACAAATGAAATATTCTCACCAGCAGCAATAGGAGCTGTTTCTGTTTCTTGAATAAAAATAAGGTGATTATCTGCCAAAGTGAGTAGCTCTGCATATGAAAGACCAAATGGACTTAAATTTATTCTGTGCTCTCTATCTTTACTAAAAAAATTAAATAATCCAGGCGTTTGAGAAGCGCCTGAAATAATACGCATACTTTTATTTGATTGATCTTTTATTGCAATCGCACACGCTTTAGCGAGCAATTTAGCTTCGTTAATACTCATTGTTTTGAATGCTTGTAACGATTTAAGCGAAAAACTACCCGGCGATGATATTTCACCGGCTAAAATTTTTGCCCATAAATCTTGCATAGTTTTATTGCTAACATCTTCGGCCAAATTAATAAAATTATTAAACCAATCTTGATCGGCTCGGTCGGCGACTTCTTCATCCGAGCAATATTGAATAGCTCGTTGAATAATATGTTCGAGGTTTTGCTGTTTTCTTAAATGTGTGATGCGCTCTCGTTTTTTAGATCTTTCTTCTATTGGAGGTTGCTTTTCAAGCGGAAGTAAAGCGCCATCAATGACAAATTGTTTAGCTAATCCCATCAGTTGCATTTGCGTAGAAGGGTTAGCAGCACTTTGAGTCTGACTTTTCGTGTTCTTTTCAGGTGCGGTTATCACTGACTTTTCATTTTCTACTGACAGGGTGATTGGGCTAGCGGTTGAAGTTTTGCTGACTTTCATTCTAACGTCCTAAGGTACGCCAATAGTACATTTATTATTTTAGTATCACTTTGATTATTTAATTTGTCTATCACTAAAAATTTTTATAGGCAATTATCGATAATTCACCTAATATTTACTTGTTAGTGTGAAACACTGAAAAATTAATCATTAATTATGAATGATTTGTTGAATATTCTGTCACTCACTTTTATTATGTTAATATGGGTCTTGGAACCAAGAATAAAAAAACTAGTTAAAAGTCACTGAAATTAAAATGGTTTAATTGCCATTTCTTGAGGATTATATGCAGGCTTCTGAGGAAACTAACGACGATTTTTTGTTTATCGATGATAGTGATGAAGATGAAATACTAGAGAACTCAACAAGCAATACTTGGAAAGTATTAATTGTTGATGATGATCCCGAAATACACTCGGTCACTCAGCTTGCGTTGTCAGACCTAGTCGTTTTAGGTCAACGTTTAGAATATATTCATGCCTACTCAGGTAAAGATGCTTGTCAACAAATTGAACAACATGATGATATTGTCTTAGTTTTATTAGATGTTGTCATGGAAACTGATGATGCAGGATTAAATGTAGTTAAACACATTCGTGAAACGTTATCCCGTCAAGATATTCGTATTGTGTTACGCACCGGTCAGCCGGGCTATGCGCCAGAAGAAAGTGTCATTAAAGATTATGATATTAATGATTACAAAACGAAAACTGAATTAACCCGCCGAAAATTAGTTACTACTGTTTACGCTGCTATTCGCTCTTATCAACAAATTGAAACCGTCACGCAAAACCGCATAGGTCTTGAAAAAATCATAGGCGCGGCAGCCGACTTGTTAGAATTACATTCCGTTAAAGAATACGCAGATGGCGTGTTATCACAACTACAATTATTAAGTGATAGTGAGTTTAGTGTATTTTGCGCTAGAGGGCAGGGGATAGTTGATGGTGCTGATGATTTAAGCTTATATATTTTAGGTCATCAAGGTTTGTCTGCAGATAAAACAAAACAGAAATTAGATGCACTGAATAATAATTTCGCTCAAAAGCAGATCACGAGCTGTTTCCAGCAGAAACAACATTTATTTACTGATGAAAATATTAGTTTATATCTCTCAAGTGGTGGTTTTAGAGCGGTTATATATATTGAGTTAAATAGCCCTGTTAATGATATTGATAAGCAATTGATCGAAGTATTTCTGACAAATATTTCAATCGGGTATGAAAATGTACACTTATTCCAAAAGCTTAGAGACGCGGCTTATAAAGATTGGTTAACTGATTTACCCAATCGATTAGAATTTGTTAATTTACTAGATGACTTTGCGCAAAGTAATGAGCAAGATTTAGTTGCTGGTTTAATCGATATTAATCATTTTAGTGATATTAATGATGGCTTAGGGCAAGACTTAGGTAATCAACTCTTATTAGCTGTCACCGAACGAATGAAAGCTATGGGGGGGAATTGTCAATTTGCCCGAGTTGGCGCTGATGTTTTTGGTATTATTGGACCTGCTGATTGTCTCACCCCTGAAAATTTAAATAATTTATTTAAACAAGCCTTTTCTGCCGGTGAGCAATACTTACCCATCAATGCTTGTTTTGGTTTATGCCATAAAGATGATGCAGGCTCACGTGGCGTGAAAGTGTTAAATCAAATCAATATTGCATTAAATTTAGCTAAGAAGAGTAATCAAGAGCATTTTGTTTATTATAAACAAGAAATGGAAGATAAAACGTTATGGCGATTAGGTATGATCCGTCAGTTACGTACAGATTTTGCAGAAAACCGTTTAGAGCTTTGGTATCAACCACAATTAAACCTCAACTCTGGCAAAGTGATTGGCGCCGAAGCACTTTTACGCTGGCGAACTGCCGATGGACAGTTTATTTCTCCAGCCGTCTTTATTCCTTTAGCGGAATATTCTGGGCTTATTATTGAAATCGGTGATTGGGTAATCAAACAAGCTTGTAAGCAAATTAAAAGTTTAGAAAAACAATCATTTAATGACGTTAGTATTTCAGTAAACGTTTCAATTCCTCAATTTAAACGTGAAAATTTTGTAAGCAGTATTATTGATGCAATAAAGCATTATCAAGTCAATCCAAGTAAGTTAGAGCTTGAAATTACAGAAAACATTTTGATGGATGAACCTCAGATTGTTATTGATGCATTAAATCAAGTAAAAGCTGAAGGTATTAGTATCGCTTTAGATGATTTTGGTACCGGGTACTCATCTTTAAGCTATTTACAGAAACTCCCGTTAGATCGCTTAAAAGTTGATCGCTCATTTGTTATCGACATTGCAAAACCAGGTCAATCAATTATCGCTGACACTATTATTAATCTTGGCAAACAAATGGACTTAAAAGTCATTGCTGAGGGGATAGAAGATAAAGATCAGGAAGCACATTTGAAATCTCAAGCTTGCGATGAAGTACAAGGTTTCTTTTACGCTAAACCTATGCCTGCTGATGAGTTCTTGGCGTTTTTAAAGAATAACTCTTAATGATTCCTAACAAAATGTAATGGGCTTAACACATAGCAAACCCAATAAAAGTTGTGTCGTTTTTCTAAAAAATGACACAACTTTTTTTTCGGCATTTTTGGCGCATTAACTTTCTTGAAATTTAAGTTCAATGCCCTGTTTTGGTGTTGTTGGAATTAAATGCGCTAAACATAACGAACAAAAAGCAAAGCCAGCGCCGACATAAAATACCCAAGAAGAGTTAATAATCCATACCATGCCTAATAAAGCTGGAATTACTACTGCAGCAATATGGTTAATAGAAAAACTCACACCAGCACTTGAAGCAATATCTTCAGGTTTAGCAATTTTTTGAAAATAGGTTTTAATCGCAATGGCTAATGCGAAAAACAAATGGTCAATAACATAGAGGACGGCTGCGACAGTGGAGTTTTCAACTAAGCCATAAGCGATAAACAGTGTGATCAAGCCAATGTACTCAAATTTTAAAATTCGTCGTTCACCAATAATTCCAATTAATTTGCCAATTCGAGCGGCAAACAGCCAATTGAAAATATAATTTATTAGAAATAAAGCACTAATATCAGCCACGCTATATCCAAATTTTTCAACCATTAAAAAGCCAGCGAAAACAACAAATATTTGTCTGCGTGCACCACTGAAAAATGTTAAAGCGTAAAATAACCAATATCGCTTTCTTAGGATCAGTTTTTTATCTTGTTCAACATGAACAGGGAACTGTTTAAAAGTCAGGGCTAAGAATAAGGTAAATATTATCGCGATACCGCCAAATAAAGTGTAGGTGGCTTGATATGACCACGTAAATTTTTCCATTAATAGCCAAATACTGCTAAAAGCTAATAGAGATGCCGCAGACTTTGCCGATAACATTCTTCCCATGAAATGCGCAGTATTGTCTTTATTTATCCATTGCAGAGTTAAGGATTGATTAACGGTTTCAAAGTAATGAAACCCTACCGACATAATAACTGTAGTGATATATAAGCCGTAGACACTTGGAAAATAACCTGTAGCAGCAACGCCAAAGGCGGTAATAAATAGCGAAATAATTGCCAATTTTTGTTCTTTTACAAAAAGTAAGAGATAAATAACCGTAAAAGCTAAAAAGCCAGGTACCTCACGTAAACTTTGTAAGATACCGATTTCTTTCCCAGTGAAATGTGCTTTTTCTATAACAAAGTTATTAAGTAGTGCCATCCAAACAGAGAAAACGAGCGGCATAATAAATGCCATGGCAAGCAAAAGGTTTTCGGGGCGTTGGGTGATCTTAGATAAATTCATATCAATCTTGAGAGAAAAATAAAATATATTTTACGGTAAATCACCAGTATTACCTATTTATATTGTTGTTTATTTGTACTCGAATTTCATTATATCTAATACAGTTAATATATTTATTTCTATTAATCAGTTAGTTGTATAAAAAAGGTTGATTATAATTTCTATAACATAATATTTTTTCATACGTATATTTAAAACGCTTGTTTAAATTTATTGCTTTTAGTTTTCTTTCAAGGCACACTCAATCGACTATTATTAAAAGCACAACTATTAACCCCTAATTTTACGTTAATGAAAAGTGAGGAGACTAGGCATGTTATTTCAAGGCAAAAGCCTTTCTGCCGAGTTATTGGACAATGGCGTTGTTGAATTTAAATTTGACGCTGAAGGTTCGGTAAACAAATTCGATCAGGCTACATTTGAAGAATATAAAGCGGTTATTGCAGCGATTAACAACTGCGATGAAGCAAAAGGGGTATTAATTACCTCGGGTAAAGCTAACTTTATTGTTGGTGCAGACATCACAGAATTTTTAGAAATTTTCAAGAAGCCCGAAAATGAACTTATTCCTTGGATAAAACAAGGTTCTGATGTTTTTGATGCTTTTGAAGATATTGAACTACCAAAAGTCGTGGCGTTAAATGGTTTTGCGTTAGGTGGTGGTTGTGAATTTTCTTTAGCGTGTGAATATCGTATTGCCGATACAACATGTTCTATTGGTTTACCAGAAGTCAAACTTGGGTTAATGCCTGGCTTTGGTGGCACCGTTCGTTTACCGCGCCTTATTGGCGCTGACAACGCCATAGAGTGGATGTCGACAGGTAAAGCGCATAAAGCTGAACAGGCTTTAGCGGCAGGTGTTTTAGATGCCGTTGTTGCACCTGAAAATTTACGTGAAGCTGCTTTAACTACCTTACAACAAGCGATTGATGGCAAGTTAGATTGGCGCGCCAAACGTCTACCAAAATTAGAGCCTTTAAAGTTATCGCCAACTGAAACTGTGATGACTTTTACTACTTGCAAAGGCATGATCGCAGCAAAAGCAGGCAAACATTACCCTGCACCTATGACAACCGTGAAAACGATAGAAGCTGCGGCTGGATTAGGTCGAGAAGGTGCAATGGCACTAGAAAACCAAGGATTTGCAGCTTTAGCGAAAACGGATGCCGCGACCGCGCAAATTGGATTGTTCCTTGCGGACCAAGTGGTTAAAGGTAAAGCCAAAAAGGCTGGTAAATTAGCAACGAAATCCGTTGAACGTGCTGCTGTGTTAGGTGCCGGTATTATGGGCGGCGGTATTGCTTATCAATCAGCATATAAAGGCACGCCGATTGTCATGAAAGATATTAACAATCAAGCGCTTGATTTAGGGTTAACAACGGCTGCAGGTATTTTATCAAAGCTTGCTGATCGTGGTCGCATTAATGCTAAGAAAATGGCAGGCGTGTTAAACAATATTACCCCAACGCTTAGTTACGACAGCGTGAAAGACGTTGATATTGTCGTTGAGGCGGTTGTTGAAAATCCGAAAGTAAAAGCGGCAGTATTAGCTGAAGTTGAAACATATGTTGCCGAAGATGCAGTTATTACCTCAAACACTTCAACTATTTCGATCGATTTACTTGCCGAGAGTGTAAAGCGCAAAGATAAGTTTTGTGGCATGCATTTTTTCAATCCAGTCAATAAAATGCCTTTAGTTGAAATTATTCGTGGCAAAGTAACATCCGATGAAACAATCGCTACTGTGGTTGCATATGCAGCTAAAATGGGTAAATCACCTATCGTTGTAAATGATTGTCCTGGTTTTTATATCAATCGAGTACTATTTCCATATTTTGCCGGTTTTAGTCAGTTAGTGCTTGAAGGCGCTGACTTTACTGCAGTTGATAAAGTGATGGAAAAACAGTTTGGTTGGCCAATGGGTCCAGCATACTTGTTAGATGTTGTAGGAATTGACACGGCGGATCATTGTACAGGTGTTATGTCGGCTGGTTTCCCAACACGTATGGCAAAAATTGATAACGACCCTGTTAGCGCTTTATACAATGCTAATCGTTTAGGACAGAAAAATGGTGGTGGTTTCTTTGATTACGGTAAAGACAAACGTGGCAAGCCAACAAAAGTTGCTGCCCAAGCTGCATATGATTTGTTTAAAGTTGACTCAAAAGAGTTTACTGCCGATGAGATTATTGCTCGCTTAATGGTCCCTATGGTGAACGAAGTGGTTCGATGTTTAGAAGAAGGTGTTGTTGATACCGCCGCCGAAGCTGACATGGGCTTAATTTACGGCTTGGGATTCCCACCATTTAGAGGCGGACCAATTCGTTACTTAGAAACCGTTGGTTTAACTAACTTTATCGAAATGGCAGATAAATTTGCCCACTTAGGTGAAATTTATCAAGTTACAGAGGG
Organism: Thalassotalea castellviae; assembly: GCF_031846185.1. Classification (NCBI taxonomy): domain Bacteria; kingdom Pseudomonadati; phylum Pseudomonadota; class Gammaproteobacteria; order Alteromonadales; family Colwelliaceae; genus Thalassotalea; species Thalassotalea castellviae. The sequence continues at coordinate 113,742 of NZ_JAVRIF010000010.1, read as the reverse complement.
TATGCGAGATATGGCAGCCTCAGGTAAATCTTATTTCACTACTGACGTTAAAACAGCTTAGGAGACCATCATGAAAGAAGTCGTAATTGTCGATTGTATTCGTACACCAATGGGGCGCTCTAAAGCGGGTGTTTTTCGTAACGTACGTGCTGAAGGGTTATCTGCACACTTAATGCAACAGCTATTAGTGAGAAACCCAAATTTAGATCCAGCATTAATTGAAGATATTATTTGGGGAAATGTTAAGCAAACGAAAGAACAAGGCTTTAACATTGCTCGTAATGCTCAATTATTAACAAGTATTCCCAAGTCTGTCGGTGCCGTTACTGTGAACCGTTTATGTGGTTCATCGATGCAAGCATTACATGATGCCACAACGAATATTATGGCGGGTCAAGGCGATGTTTTCATTGTTGGCGGTGTTGAACATATGGGCCATGTTCCTATGATGTATGACGTGGATTTTGATCCGGCGTTAAGTAAATACATCTCTCGTGCTGCGGGAAACATGGGTTTAACTGCTGAGTTACTCGGTAAACAACATGGTATTACCCGTGAACAGCAAGATGCTTTTGCTGCTCGTTCACATCAACGTGCTCACCAAGCTACACTTGATGGTCGTTGGGCGAATGAAATTGTCGCAACTCAAGGTCATGATGCCATGGGCGCGTTAACTCTTGTTGAACATGATGAAGTGATTCGTCCTGAAACTACGGTAGAAACCTTAGCAGGCTTACGCCCCGTGTTTGATCCTGTTAATGGCACAGTTACCGCTGGTACTTCATCAGCATTATCTGATGGTGCATCTGCAATGTTAGTGATGTCAGCGGATAGAGCAAAAGAGCTTGGTTTAACACCGCGCGCTAAAATTCGCGGTATGGGGGTTGCTGGTTGCGATCCTTCAACCATGGGCTTTGGTCCAGTGCCAGCCACGAAAAAAGCGTTAAAACGAGCAGGTTTAACACTGGCGGATATCGAATTAGCTGAGTTTAATGAAGCCTTTGCTGCACAAGCGTTATCTTGTGTTCGCGCGTTAGGTTTAGAAGACAGAGCTGATGATATGATCAACCTAAACGGCGGCGCTATTGCCTTAGGTCACCCATTAGGTTGTTCTGGCTCTCGTATCACAGGTACGTTGTTGAACTTGATGGAAGGCCAAGATGTTAATATTGGTTTAGCAACTATGTGTATTGGCTTAGGCCAAGGTATCGCAACGGTTATTGAGAGAGTTTAGTATTTCTAAATTTTACACCTAATTGTTTTTTAAAGCTCACTGCGGTGAGCTTTTTTGTTTGCTTAAAATTGAACGGTTAGCGTGTTGATGAATTCAAACTAACTTTAGACAGCATTTTTCTTCCGCCTACGTTTCTTCATATAAGCAGGCTTTTGGCTTGATTTGATCCCTTTTAAAGAGGTGGGTAAATGGCTAGATGCAATCGTAACTAAATCATGTATTGTTTCGGATAAAGGCTGCATAAAGTTTTGATAAGTTGATTTTTTTTCACTGATGTTATTTAGCATAGCTTCCCATTGAGCGGTCATATCGGGGGTTGTACATTGCTCAGGTAATGCATTAATTAGTCCTTTGCCTGCATCTGTTGCATGAATTAGTTTTCCCTGTCGCTTTAAGAATCCTCGCTTAAATAATAATTCGATAATGTTAGCCCGCGTTGCTTCCGTTCCCAAACCATCAGTTTCTTTTAATATCGATTTAAGCTGTTTATCGGTAACAAAACGGCTGATGCCGGTCATAGCGGCTAATAATGTCGCATCAGTGAAGGCCTTAGGTGCTTGGGTCATTTTTTTCAACAAGTTACCTTGTTGGCAATGTAAAATGTCCCCTTTGTTTATCTCAGGTAAATATTGTACCGCATCAGCTTCATTGTTTTTATTTTCCTTTTTATACAAACACTTCCAGCCAATTTGCTTCGGGACATTTGCACTCGCTGTGAATAAGCCGCCGGCAATATCTAGGTCAACTTTCGTATGGTTATATAAATAAGCTGGATAGAATTGAGCAAGATATTGTCTGGTGATCAGTTGATAAACGTTCTTTTCAAAACTGTTTAAGGTGATGTTTTGTGACGGCTTTTCTGTAGGTATAATCGCGTGATGAGCTGTTATTTTTTTGCTATTCCAAGCCTTACTTTTTAATACCGAGTTGGCATTAATAGCGGCCTCGCTCAAGGGGCCATCTAATTGCGATAAATGTTTTAAAATAGTCGTTGCTTGTTGGTGCTGTTCGGCTGGTAAATATCGACAATCGGATCTAGGGTAAGTGATCAATTTATGTTTTTCATACAGAGTTTGGCAAACGTCTAACACCAATTTTGCATTCATTGAATATTGCGTCGCGGCGGCAATTTGCAGAGCAGAAAGGTTAAAAGGCAAAGGTGGTGGTTGCTGTTTTTGTTCTTTTTTAACCGTGCTAACCTTCGCTGGTTGATTTGTAATACGCTGGATAACGTTTTCAGCGAGGCTTTTTACTAGCACACGGCCTTCATCGTCCATATAAGGCTGGCAAGCTGCACTCGGTTGCCATGTAGCGATAAAGCTTTCGCTATTTTTTGTCTGAATATCTGCGGTTACTTGATAGTAAGGTTTGGCAACAAACTGGTTAATTTCATCATCTCTGTTGACCACTAAACCTAAAATAGGGGTTTGTACTCTACCGACCGACAACACGCCTTGATAACCTACTTTGCCGCCTTGAATGGTGTAAGCGCGGGTTAAATTGATACCGTATAGCCAATCGGCTCTACTTCTTGCTAAAGCAGACACGGATAAAGGCATAAATGCAGTATTGGATTGCAATTGTTGTAGCGCTCGCTGAACGGCCGAACGATTTAAATCACTGATTAATAACCGTTGAGTTCGCTTTTTTTTATCTTCATCAACATTTAGGTAATCGATAACTTCATCAATTAATAATTGTCCTTCCCTGTCTGGATCTCCCGCATGGATCAATTGGTCGGCTTGTTTGACTAATTTTCGGATGACGCTAAGCTGACTTTTCGTTTTATATTTGGGTTTCAGTTGCCATTTATCGGGAACAATCGGCAAGTGATCTAATTGCCACCTTTTATACTTGTCGTCATAATTATCAGGATCGGCTTGCTCTAAAATATGCCCAATACACCATGAAACGACATCACCATTGCCCACTTCGATAAACCCCTGATGTTTTTTATGAGGTTTTGGGAGTGCATCGGCAATTGCACGACCTAAACTGGGTTTTTCAGCAAGATAAAGCTTCATGAAATCGTTAAACTTTGACAAATAAGCATAGTGTAATTTAATACTGGTTATATATCCAGTTGGTTGGGTTTTTTAATAAAAAATAAGGGTCATTTATAACGACTTTATCCGTTTGTCAGTTTTAGTGTTGATAAAATACAAACTTAACGATAGGTTAGTGGCATCTTTTTTTCTTCGGACTTTTTATCACATGATATTCAAATATTTATCATTTATTTGCTCAGTACTGATTACTTTGCTTATTTCTGTAAATTCGTTTGCTAACTCAGCTTCAAGCAAAATGTGGCCAGGTAGCGAATACCGCGATTCTATCCCTACTTTTGAGAAAGTACTGGGCTACGAGGTGGGAGATCGCATTACGAATTACTCTGATATGCTGCGATATTTTGAAGCATTAGCAAGCGCTGAACCGACAAAAATAAAGCTGCTTGAATATGGTCGAACGTGGGAAGGACGAAAGCTAATATATGTGGCGATAGGTAACGCTAACAATATTGCAAACCTTGATGACTTTGCCAATAAAATGCAGCAGTTGTCAGACCCTCGAAAAACCGATAAAAAAACAGCGAAAAAACTAATTACTCAATTACCTGCTTCAGTATGGCTAGGCTATGGTGTTCATGGTAACGAAATAAGTAGTACAGATGCGGCAATGATGATGGCCTATCATTTATTGGCGGCACCTGATGAACCTACCAATCAAAAGATTTTAGCCAATACCTTAGTGTTTATTGATCCTCTACAAAACCCCGATGGGCGTACTCGCTTTACCAGTCGTTACTATTCAACGGTTGGTATGCAACACAGTGACGATCGTTTAAGTGCCGAACACAATGAGCCATGGCCAAGTGGTCGTTCCAATCATTACTTGTTTGATATGAACCGAGACTGGTTAGCCATCACACAACCTGAAACAGCCGGTAGAATTAAAACAATCAATAAATACCGTCCATTAGTGGTGATTGATTTGCATGAGATGGGCGGTGATCAAAGTTATTACTTTTCACCTTCCGCTCAACCGTTTAATCCTCATATGACCAAAACGCAAATAGATAATATTGCTATTGTCGGTCGCAATAACGGTAAACACTTTGACCGTTTAGGTTTTGACTTTTTCACCCGTGAAATATTTGATGCTTTTTACCCTGGTTATGGCGATAGTTGGCCAACCTTTTATGGTGCGTCGGCCTCAACCTATGAAGTTTCTTCATCAAGAGGTGAATTATATAAAAAGAAAACCGGTGAAGTTTTAACGTATTTTAATACCGTGCACCGTCATTTTGTGGCTTCTGTATCAACGGCTGAAGCAGTATCAGAAAATCATCAAAAGTTATTAAATGATTATTACGATTATCAAGTAAATGCAATTGCTGCAGGTAAAGATAAAAAAGAGCGTATTTATATTTTACCTAATCAACGTAATAAAGCAGGTACTCATCGCCTAGCTACGTTAATGGCACAACATGACGTTGAAGTGCATCGAGCGAAAAAAGCATTTAAAAGTTGTGGGAAAACCTACCAAGCGGGTGCTTACTTTATTGATTCAGCACAACCGAAAGGACGCTTTGTCACAACAACCTTTAGTAAACAAGTCGATATGGACAGTAAGTTCATAAAGGAGCAAGAGCGTCGTCGTAGTCGAAAACTACATGATGAAATATACGATACAACAGGTTGGTCATTACCGTTAATGTTTGATGTTGATGTCGAGCATTGCAATAAAGCGATAAAAGTAACGACTGAATTTGTGAAAGCTGATGATCACCTTGTTGGCCATGTATCAAATATTGATGCAACTGTTGGCTTCGTCGTTGAGTGGGGTGACATGGCGGCAGGTCGTTTTTTAACGGCAGCATTATTACAGGGTATTTCTGTTAAAAGTGCCGATAAAGCCTTTGTTTTAGATAATAAGCATCATTTCTCTGCAGGTTCATTGATCATTGAAAAGCGTGCTAATGACGACGGCTTGGCGAGCAAAGTAGAGCAAATCGCTGCTCAAACGGGTGCAAAAGTTATTGGCGTAAATACCAGTTGGGTTACCGAAGGGCCTAGTTTTGGTAGTGGCAATACTGTCAATATGATCGCACCTAAAATAGCGATGGCATGGGATGAGCCGGTAAGCTCACTGAGTGCGGGAAATTCACGATTTGTTATCGAACGACAATTTAATTATCCCGTAACAGCAATCCGTACGCCTATGCTTAAAAGGGCTGATTTATCGAATTATCAAGTACTTATTTTACCGTCGGGCAATTATATGGATGCGCTAGGTAAAAGTGGTGCTGATAATATCAAGCAATGGGTAAAACGCGGTGGAGTGTTAATTACCTTTGGTAGAGCGACTAAGTATGCCGCAGATCAAGCCATTGGTTTACTAGCAGTGAAAAGAGAAAGGGCCTTTAAAGCTAAGGCAGATAAAAAGAAGCCTGCTAAAGAGTCTGCCAAAGACTCAGAAATAGCTGGCCAGTTATTTACATCAAAAGAAAGTTTGATCAAGGCTAGCGAAAATACAAAAGAAAAACCCGATTTTGTCGCAGGCGTATTAGCCAATATTGAAGTCGATCAAGAGCATTGGTTAACGGCTGGCGTAAATCAAAATTTAACGGCAATTGCCTACGGGAACGACATATATACGCCAATTAAACTCGCCTCAGGAAAGAACGTTGCCTGGTTTAGCAGTGCTGATAATGTGTTAGCCAGTGGTTACCTTTGGGAAGAAAATAAAAAACAACTAGCATACAAACCTTACTTGATTCACCAACCTATGGCTAAAGGCATGGTCATTAGTTTCACGCAAGAACCGACGACAAGAGCTTATCTTGATGGTTTAAATGTTATGTTATTAAACACCATATTTAGGTCAGCGGCACATGCCTTACCATTACGGTGATAAAGCAATAATTAGTTAATTAATCAAGCCAGCATTCGCTGGCTTTTTATTTTTGGAAGTGAGCACAAACTAGTTGTTAGTTATCTGATAATACGCGACACCACATTCAAATAACGGGTCAACTTTCCAATATTCATTGTTATCTTTTTAATTTAACTAAGAAAAACATGGGTTTAATGAGTTTCTGTCAAGCCGCTAGTTTGTCAACTTCAGAGGGGAAATGCTTTAATTAGGCTAGTTATTGTCACGTGTGTTTGTCTTGATTTAAGTGGGAATATCAAACTAGAGGTCAAGTGAAATGTAAAAGTTTTATATTTCAATTACTTATATGGCTTTTGATCGAGTTAGGGTAATTACAAAATTCAGTCGTAACATTGTGGATTTAATCCTAAGAATTTGACTAAATAACTATTTATACATAAAGTAAATTTGCTTAGGTGAAAGATTCCTAGCTTAGATATGTTATTTGAAAAGGAGCTTCCACTAAATAACAAGAACGATAAATAATAAATTTTATTTCCGTTGCTTAATCTAAAATTTCATAAAATTAGGGAAAATACATATGAATATAAACATAATATTAATTTTTTTACTAGTAAATATCTTATTCTCAATAACTAGCCAAGCTAAAAGTTATGAAGGGTTACTTCCAAATGACTTTCTTCTGAAAGGAATTGCTGAAAATCAGGTTGAATTATTAATAGAACTTAATGAAAACACAAAATTTTCAGATGTAATCTATTGTGACAACTATGTTATTAGTTCTCTTGAATGTATTGCAAGTAAAAAAGACAAGAAAGCTAATTTCTTGTTAGATTTAAAGCTAAAGCAAGTTTTTACTATTTCTAATAATGGAAAAGGAATTAGTAATGCAAATCCTATTCAAAAAATATTTGGTTATAAATTAATTCAATTACTTAACAATACATCAATGAATGAAGATACACTTAGAAATCTTAAACTCTCCCCAGAAAATAATTATATTCAAGTTCCGATCATTGTTAATAGTTCAGGTACGCCTGATTATTGCTCAGGTGTACCTGAGGTTTTTCCTAGTTCATGCTCTGTACATGATAGTTGCTATGAATCCGGGACATCAAAGGGTGTTTGCGATGATGGATTTCTTGAAAATATGTTAGTTGAAGCACAATTTTTATCTGGTGAGGATCAGGAAGTGTACTCAGCTTTGTTTATTGCAAGAGCAGCTTACTATCATGGAGTAACACATTTGGATAAAGCATTTATTAATTTCTGCTTAGCTACACCTGGCGATTTTCCTGAATGTACATCTTTGTTAGCTGATTTTCTTAAAGATAATTTGCAAAAGACAAGTGAAACCGAAGGAGGGGTTTTTACAGGGAGTATGTCTGATGGAAATATGGGGGGACTTCAGACAGGAGGTTATGGTGGACACTATATTCATTATACTTGTGAATTATGGCAGTTTCCTGACGGTAATGGGGGGCATTATGTTTTGGAACGTAATTGCATTTTAACTTACCCTTAAAAAACTTTAAGTTTATATATTTTACGCTTAGTGACATAAAAACTAAGTGTAAAATATAAAATTTATAATAACGCCCTGTGGGTATAAGAGAAAGAAACATGCATGAAATATTAACGTATTGCCTACATTACTTTATCAAAATATTTATGATTAGTCTTATTGGTTTTTCAATATGGTATTTGCCTAATATATATTATTTAGGAAACAAATTAACTTTGGGTAATTATATTCAATTATGGGAGCATTTTAATTTATATGTAGGTTTGCTAATTTTTGCAGGAGCATTTTATTCTTTTATCAATAAGTTAAACTTTGTACAAGTTCTTCTAGGTACTATGATAGGCCAAATTGTATTTTTATACATCTATGCTGAAGATAATAAATTCACCGGCTTGAATTATATTTTTTGCACTTTATATACTTCTTTTACCTTTTTAGCATATTACTTTTTTACATTTATACCTCCAATCTTAAAACGAATCTATTTTAAAGTTCGACAATGAAATATTTAGAAGTTTGAATCAAAGAGATCGCAACTTATGTTCAATACTCTTTTTTATTAACATTAGGTTCAGTACCAATCATTAATAACAAGCTTGTGTAAACCTATATTTCTGCTATTTCAATAATTAGATCAATATCCTTATTCTCGGCTAGTTTTAAGAAAGACATGAAAGCCAAAGTCACCATTCTTCAGCGTAGAAAATAACTATGTTTAAAAATTAAGTGAGAGTCACACCTTTAGCTGATTTTATTTTTGAATTGATTAGCTTAACCTGACCTCGGCTTTACAAATATTTCTCTGGCAGCTACTTTCCGTACTTCTACGTTAAATTTACTTGCAATAGGCCAGCTATTGACGCGAAATTTTCCTTGAATTAAGAATAACTATCAAGCTAGAGACTTAGTGAAATGATTTTTTCGTATATTTCAACCGATTAAATATCTCTTAAATCGAGTTCAGGTTAGCATAAGTTTTTAACAAGGAAAACTAATGGTTAGTTATCTGATAATACGAGACATCACATTCAAATAACGGGTCAATATGTCGATATGTTTTTAAGTAAGACATACCAATATTTTTCATAACACCGATTGAGCCTAAATTACCTTCATCGGCTATGGCACTAAAAGCGCGATAATTTTTATTTGTTGCCAAAGTGTTTTTGATGTGTAGAGCGGCTTCACTCGCGTAGCCCTTGCCCCATGACGATTGAAAAAATCGCCAACCGAGTTCAAGGTTGTCAAACTCAGGGTTATCAGAAAAAAAGTACATGGGCCTTACAAGTACCCAGCCAATATATTCATTGCTATCTTTGATCGATACTTGCCACAATCCCCAGCCTTTATCTGCATTTCGATAAGCCAGCATACGAGGAATAAACACGTCATTTATTTTTTCTCGCGAGGATATTTCGCCATTACTGATGTACTTCATTACAAGTGGGTCTTGGTCGAGCTGAAACAAAAGTTCAGCATCATGCTCGTCCATTAATCGATAGGTTAAACGAGGAGAGTGTTCAATGTTCATATAAGTCCCTGTATTTTTTAATTCTTACTGACTTAATATAACACGCTAACAATTTTGAAATACACCTGCGGCTTGTCGTACATACACGAAATTATGCTCCTGCAATTTCAACATACCGTAATTCAATGAGCATGGATGCACTAATGCCTTGAAAGGCAGGATGCCTAAGAGAGGCCTGAACATTGTCGTTTATTGCCATCCTTGGCACCACGACATACCGTTCATCCTGAACATAAAAAGCTCTGTAACGTTATTTGTCACAGAGCTTTATCTACATTTCTATTGTATTACGTTAAAACGATTGAGCCTCTACGCTAAAGATTCTTGTAACGGTGGTACAACTTGTTTTTTACGAGATAACACGCCATCTAACCATACTTTGCCATCAACGGTTGCTTTGCCATAAGCTTTTTCCGTTAAATCAGCATTGTCACTGACGACTAACATTTCAGAGCCTTCTTTCATGATGTCAGTTAACAGTAAAATCACACTGTGACGATTACCTTCTGCTTTTAAAGCGGCAATATCAGCTTCAAGGTCGGCTTTCATCTCGTCAAAAATAGCTAAGTCAATCACTTCAAGTTGACCAATACCAATGAGCTTGCCGTTCATATCGAAATCTTTAAAATCTCGAAGCACTAAGTCACGAACCGGCGTGCCTTCAACAGCTGACTTCACTTTAAACATTTCCATGCCGACTGCTTGTGGGTCGTCGATACCGGCAATTTCTGCTAATGCTTCAACACATTTTATATCGGCCGTGGTACAGGTTGGTGATTTAAAAACAACAGTGTCAGATAAAATCGCACACATCATAGCACCAGCGATATTTTTAGGAATTTCAACGTTATGAAAGTCATACATCATTTTAATAATGGTATTGGTACAACCGACTGGGCGAACCCATATTTCTAAGGGAGTAGAAGTAGTAATGTCACCTAATTTATGATGATCAATTATGCCTAAAATAGTCGCGTCATCAATGTCATCAGGACCTTGGGTACGTTCTGAGTGATCAACAATATATAAGCTTTCACCGGCATAGCTCATTTTTAATTCTGGCTGTTCAAAACCAAACTTATCTAAAATAAATAAGGTTTCAGGTGAAAGTTCACCTAAACGTGCAGGTACTGTTTCTTCACCTAACGTTGTTTTTAGGTATGAAAGGGCAATAGCTGAACAAATTGAATCTGAGTCAGGGATTTTGTGTCCGACAACATAATTAGGCATGGTAAATCTCTCTTTCTTAATTTGCCGCTATTCTAGCAAAAACTTATCGAGAAGGTAAAAATTTACCAGCTGTTTTTATGCTTTTTTCGTTTAATGTATAAACCACTTATTACTGAGTTGATGCTTCACGGGATTATTTAACCCAGTAAATTCAATTAATAATTCAACTTAGTGGTTTTACCCCAAAACACTCGATAAGAAAAAATGGTGTAAGCTATGATAGTTGGTAACACGACAACGGCACCAACGAAAATAAACATTAAAGAATTACGGGCACTTGCCGCTTCCCATATGGTTATTTTTTGCCAAACGATATAGGGATAAAAACTATAGGCTAAGCCTATAAAACATAAAATAAAAATTAACGTGGCACAGAAAAAAGGATACCAACAACCGACATCATTTTTCATCGGCACTTTTGTTAAATAAATATGGACAGTGCCAAATAAACAAGCAAATAACACCGTAATTGGCACCATGATTAATATTTGCGGAAACGTTAACCATTTATCCATAATCGTTTGATTAAACGTCAGGTTAGTGACACAAACCGCAAAAATACCAATCGCCATTAATAAATTACATTTTTTCGCCCAAGCTGCTGCTCTAATTTGCAACTCTCCCTCTGTTCGCATGACTAGCCATGCTGCGCCGATAAAACAATAGCCTGCAGTAACACAAATACTGGCGAGCACAGAGAAACTATAACCAAATAGCGTGTCTTCAAAACCCGTTACATAACGACCCAACATATAGCCTTGGCTTAACGTGGCAAGTAATGATCCTGCTTTGAAGGTTAAGTCCCATTTTGTTTTATTTTTGCTTGGTGCTTTAGTGCGAAAATCAAAAGAAATACCGCGTAAAATCAGACCAACTAACATGAGAGAAGTAGGTAGATATAACGCTTGTAATATAATTGAGTGGGCACTTGGAAAAGCAATTAACAACAGGCCTATCGCCATTACCAGCCAAGTTTCATTAGCGTCCCAAAATGGTCCGATAGAATATATCATCGTATCGCGATGCGTTTGGTTATTTTGTAGCGGGGTATCTCTTGGTAGTAATACACCAACGCCTAAATCGTATCCGTCTAAAATGGCATACACTAAAAACGATAATGCCATTAACCCTAAAAATACCGCTGGTAACCAATCATTTTCTGGCATTATCATAAGGCACTCCCGGTTGATTCTTTAGTAGGCGCTTCCAGTAATTTTTCGTTTTGCATGTCTGAAAGTGTTAAATCTTTTTGTTCTAAATTAATTGCTCGATGTGCCATAACAAACAAAGTGCTGATATAAGCAAAAAGTACAAATGCATACACTAATGCATAGATGGTTAATGAAACGGCAATATTTTCTGGAGGTGTTGTGGTAACTGCATCTCGCGTTCGGAGTAAACCGCTGACTAAATAAGGTTGTCGACCAATTTCGGTAACATACCATCCCGCAATAGTGGCTACCCAACCTGAAAAAGTCATCGCTATGGTGCTTTTTAATAACCAAGCAGGAAATTGTTTTTTATAGATAAAAAAGTAACAACCCAACCACGAAGCAAGTAGCATCATTAAACCAACGGCTATCATAATACGAAAGCTGAAAAACACGGGAGCAACAGGTGGGTGCTCTCCTTTAAACTCATTTAGTCCTTTTACTTCGCCATAGATATCATGAGTTAAAATTAAACTCGCTAAATTGGGGATAGCAATTTCAAAATGATTCTCACGGGCTTTTTCATCCGGAATGGCAAATAATACTAAAGGTAACCCTTGTTCTGTTTGCCAAGCTCCTTCCATGGCAGCAATTTTGGCCGGTTGATGTTTTAACGTATTTAGCCCGTGTAAATCGCCAACAAAAATCTGTAAGGGTATGGTGATAGCCGCTACGAAAATTGCAAATTTAAGGGCCACTTTCGCGGAAGGTTTATGGTCACCTTTATAAATACGATAGGCAGAAATTCCAGCAACAAAAAAGGCAGCAGTAAGTCCCGAAGCTAAAAGCATATGCGTAACTCGGTAAGGCATAGAGGGATTAAATATAACTTCTAGCCAACTGGTAACATAAGCAACGCCGTCAATCATTTCATAACCCTGTGGGGTTTGCATCCAAGAGTCGAGTGCGAGAATCCAAAAGGCTGACATCGTCGTGCCAATAGCAACAAGTAACGTGGCAAACGTATGCACACGCGCAGACACTCGTTCACTCCCAAATAACATGATGGATAAAAACGAAGCTTCTAAAAAGAAAGCCGTTAATACTTCATAACCGAGTAATGGTCCTGCAATATTGCCAACCGTTTCCATGTAACCTGGCCAATTTGTGCCAAATTGAAACGACATTGTGATACCGGTAACCACACCAATGGCAAACGTTAGCGCAAAAATACGGACCCAAAAACGATAAATACGTTGCCATGTTTCATCTTGAGTTTGGTTATAACGTACTTTAAAAAATAACAACATCCAACATAAGGCTATGTTGATAGTCGGGAAAAGAATATGAAAACTAATATTTAATGCAAACTGAATGCGTGACAGCATAAAGCTTAATTCATTTGGATCCGCAGCAACATCTAACATGGCGGTAGCACTCCGTTATTTACTTAAAAATCTTTCTTTGGCATCTAAAATTTTACCAACCCCTGAGCCCAGCTTAAGTAGCGTGGATAATTTATCTGAAGACATGTTTTGCAGCTCTGTGCTCCAAATTGTGACCATTTCCATTAAGTCATGCATGTCTTGTACACGTTGTTGAGTGTACTTATCTGCTTCGTTGGCGGGATCTTGTAACAGCGCATCCCTGAAGGTTGATAACGTTGGGTCTAATTCGCGCTTCCTTCTTTCAATAATTAAGGTGCGTGCTATTTCCCAAATATCTTTTGGTGCTGAAAAATACTCTTTGCGATCGCCTGGAATGTGTTGCAGCTTAATTAAATTCCAAGATTTTAATTCTTTAATTCCCATGCTGACATTAGAGCGAGAAATTAATAACGCATCGCTAATTTGATCTGCATTTAGTGGTTGCTCTGTTAATACAATTAATGCATACATTTGACCTAAAGTGCGATTTAGTCCCCAGCGAGAACCCATTTCACCAAAATGAGAAATAAGTGATTGTTGCATTGGTGTGACGGTCATGTGCTATCTCCCAAAAATAACCTTTAGTTATTTTTGAATTTTCAGTAATTTCTGAAAATTGTAAACCTTTATTGATTTATGTCAATTAAATAACGTTTTTTTTAACAGAATATCGATAGTTTTGCTGACATTTTAAGGAAAATTAGCCGAGCAGTTTTTAGATTTTTTGAAAGAGAGTAGTGAACTAAACCTGTCTGCATCATAAGTTAGCAAGTGCAGACAGGTTTATTTAAAAAATTTATTGGTAATAAGCTAAACAGGCTTCAACTTCATTTTTAGAGCCCATGATAACTTCTACGCGTTGATGAATACTTTCGGGTTCAATATCCATAATGCGTTGTTTCGAAGTCATAGCTAAACCACCCGCTTGTTCAATAAGGTAACTCATTGGGTTCGCTTCATACATTAACCGTAATTTATACGGTTGCTCTGGATTTTTACTGTCGGCAGGGTAGGTAAATATCCCACCTCGTTGCAATACTCGATGAATATCCCCCACCATTGCTGCTATCCAGCGCATGTTAAAGTTTTTGCCGCGCGGCCCAGTATCTCCGGCTAATAAATCATTAATGTAATTTTGCATAGGGGCTTGCCAAAAACGTTGATTAGACATATTCACAGCAAACTCTTTGGTGTCTTGTGGCACTTGCACATTGCGTTCAACTAGTAAGAAACCGCCATGGGTTCTGTCTAACACATAAAAATGCGTGCCTTTACCTGTTGTCATGACTAACATGGTTGACGGACCGTATAATACATAACCGGCACACACTTGTTTATGACCTGCTTGTTTAAATTGCTCTGGATCATCAGCAGCCATGCCTGGAATTGCTTCATGAATTGAGAAAATAGTCCCAATTAATGAATTAATATCGATGTTTGAACTACCATCTAATGGATCAAATGAAACGAGAAACTTACCATCTTCATCACCGGCAACTGAATTATCTTCTTCTTCAGAAGATATTGCTTTAACAAATCCAGACTCCAACAATATATCTTTAATTAATTCATTGGCGACAACGTCAAGTTTTTTTTGTACTTCGCCTTGAATATTTTCATCTAAGGTTGAACCCAATAAACCGCCTAAGTGCGCTTGGCTTACACGAAAGGAAATTTCTTTTGTCGCCGCTAATATGGTTTTTATTAGGGAAATTAAATCTAATGAGACATTATCTTCACGTAAAGCTGGGGCAAGTCGTTGCATTGTTTTACCTAATTTTAAGATTTTTACTCGTTATTGAGTAAATTGTATATTATATTTATTTGGCTTTATTGAACCTTTACTGTTCATGTAAAGCAGGTGCGTTAAATCGTCAGATGCGAAAAACTAATTTCTTAAATGGTATATAACCGAAAATTACCTATTTTCATTTTGACGTTCATCTTAATTATAACAATAAATTGCCGGTTAATCAGTAGCCATTTTCTCTAATTACCGGTGAAAAATTTCTCTGTATCGCGCAATTGAAAAGGAAAATATATGAAATTGCTCAAAAATATTCTTTTATTACTCACCTGCAGTATTTTTTCGCTGCACGCGTCAACTAGCTTTGGTGATTTTATAAAAGGAAAAACCTTACAAGAAGGCTATTTTTCTTTTTATTTAGATGATGAAGCAGGCAAAGTTTACTTAGCCATTGATAAATTTGATCAAGCGTTTCTTTTTCAAAGCTCAATGCCTCATGGTATTGGCTCAAATGATATTGGCCTTGATCGTGGTCAATTAGGTGATACACGTTTAGTGCAATTTGAACGAGTTGGCAATAAAGTGTTTCTTCGTCAAAAAAATACTTATTATCGAGCAAACAGTCAAAATGTTTTAGAAAAAAAAGCAGTTAATGAAGCGTTTGCCAGCTCAATTATTTGGGGGTTTAAGGTTGAAACTACTTCTAAAGACAAAGCGGTGGTTTTAATTGATTACACCCCTTTTTTACTTTCAGATATTCATAATATTTCGGATACCTTAAAAAGACGTAAAGAAGGCAATTTTAAGATAGACGCTAGCCGCAGTGGTTTGTATAAAAAACGTATAAAAGCATTTCCCAAAAATACCGAGTTAGAGGCAACCGTTACTTATAAAGGCAGCGGTGCTGGTAAATACTTACGCACGGTAACCCCTGAAAATAGTGCGATTACCGTAAATCTTCATCATTCATTAATTAAATTACCGGATGATAATTATCAAACGCGTGCTTTTCATCCGTTCAGTGGATTTTGGTCACACTCTTACGCTGACTATGCGAGTGCTATTGATCAACCATTAATTAAACGCGTGATCCCTCGTCATCGATTAACGAAAAAAAATCCTGCGGCGAAAGTCAGCGAAGCCGTTGAACCGATTATTTATTATTTAGATGCTGGCGTACCAGAGCCGGTTAAAAGTGCATTGTTAGACGGAGCTCGTTGGTGGAATCAAGCATATGAAGCGATAGGTTATAAAGATGCTTTTCAAGTGAAAATGTTACCTGCTGATGCTGACCCAATGGATGTGCGTTACAACGTGATTCAATGGGTACACAGGGCTACACGAGGGTGGTCATATGGTTCATCGGTTATTGATCCTCGTACTGGTGAAATCATGAAAGGTCATGTAACTTTAGGCTCTTTAAGAGTCAGACAAGACTATTTGATTGCTCTTGGTTTAACTTCACCTTTTGACACTGCAGAAACTGATACTTCTGCGATGAAAGAAATGGCATTAGCGAGAATTCGTCAATTATCGGCTCATGAGGTGGGTCATACGTTGGGTATCGCTCATAACTTTGCCGCGAGTACGAATGATCGCGCATCTGTGATGGATTATCCGCATCCGTTTATTACTCTCAACAATGGTGAAATTGATTTATCAAAGGCTTACGATGATAAAATTGGTGTGTGGGATAAACATGTTATCGCGTATGGCTACAGTGATTTAACCGAAGAAAATGAATCAAATTTTTTAGCGAGTACGATTAAGTCTGCTCAAGAAAAAGGTTTGCTATATGTGTCTGATGCTGATGCACGCCCACATTCTGGTGCTCATAACACCGGACATTTATGGGACAACGGTAAAAATGCCAGCCAAGAATTATTAAGAATGTTGGCGGTAAGAGAAAAAGCTCTTGCTGATTTTGGTGTTAATAGTATTCCTGTAGGGACACCGTTGTCTGAAATAGAGCCGGTATTAGTGCCAATCTATAATTTTCATCGTTTTCAGGTTGAAGCTACCGCTAAATTGATTGCTGGGGTGGATTATAGTTATCAAGTGCGTGAAGAAAATCAAAACGTTGAATTAGCTACCGTTGACGGTAAAACGCAAACAGCAGCATTGAATGCCTTACTGACTACTCTTTCACCCGACGTGCTCACTTTACCTGAGCATATAATTAAGTTAATTCCACCCAAAGCATATGGTTACTATCGAGATCGTGAAAGCTTTATCAGTAATACAGGCTTAACTTTTGACCCGGTATCTGCTGCTGAAGCCAGTGCAAAACATACCTTAACATTACTATTAAACGCGGGACGTTTAGCACGATTACAACAGCAATCGATGTTAAATACTGATGTTTTTTCAATCGCAGAATTATTCGATAAACTGATAAAATCTACGATAAAAAGTAAGCCTGAAAAAGCTTTGAAAGTACTGACCCAACAACGTGTTAATCAGCAAGTGGTTGAGCATTTACTAGCATTATGGCATCAAAAGGGATTAGTGAGCGAAGTAAGATCTGAAGTGTTTTATAGCTTGACTCAATTAAAGCGTTGGTTGAAAGAAAATCAAAAATCGAGAAAATATAAAGCGATGGCTGCACAGTTTTCATTACTAGAAAATCAAATTGAATATAGTTTAGGTCAAGGTAAATTAATGACACCTAAATCAACGATTAAAATGCCGCCGGGTTCACCAATTGGCAGTGTTTATTAATGTGCAAGGCTATTAAAATTGTTAAAAATGAACCGTTAACCTAACTGTTCATTTGTTGCAGAAAAAACGGCTTGAAGAGGAAGGAATCGACAAGCCGTAGTGCAATATCACTTAAAGGTAAATAAGTGGTTTGCAAAAAAGATAGAAGTCACTAGTTTCATTATTCAAAACAACTAACTAAGTTAGCGTTGACAACATTTCTCAGTTTGATCTTTAACTAATCTAGCTATTCGAAGCGAGTTTAATGGTGCTTCAACCGCAGCAAGACTTTCATAAATATTGCTGTTAAAACTTGCACTAAACCATTGTTTGAACCACGAATGTATTGATTTGATTAAACGCATATAAACTCCTTGGTTTTGATCTCAAAAATGTCATGAGATATGAATGATTGATGGACAGTTTAAGGAAAATTTGATGTAATAACATACACAAAAAAATAGAAATGATACCTATACAGTTTGTAATTCAAGTTTAGGTTTTGGAAACGGCGTTATCATGCGATTACTCGATAAATCATCTTCAGAATTTTTATATCAGCAAGTGATCGATTTTATCGATCGACAAGTTGAAAGTGGCGCACTACGAGCAGGAGATAAGCTGCCTAGTTTACGCAAGCTCAGTCGACAATTTGACATAAGCGTGCCAACTGTCAAGCAAGCTTATATTGAGCTTGAACGACAAGGTTGTATTTCGGCTCGTCCACAATCTGGTTATTATCTTAAAGCCAAACAAGCTAGAACTTTATTACCTATGCGAGCTAAATGGGCTTGTTGCCAACCGGTTGAAGTATCGTGTCGAAGTTTAATAGAACAAGTATATGACGCCGTTCATTTACCAGACACAGTTGCGTTAGGAATATCCAACCCTGTTAATGCTCATCCACCAGATAAGGCTTTGGCGCGATTAATGCGTTCTGTGTTAAGTCGAGTGGCGGAAAAAGCCGTGAGTTATGGCCCGATTAATGGTGATGCAAAACTGCGCTTAACGTTAGCCTTACGGTATCAAGAATTAGGTGTTGATGTGAATCATCAGGACATGGTGATCACGAGCGGTGCTCAAGAAGCGCTATCCATTGCCTTACAATGTGTGGCGAAAAGAGGCGATATAATTGCTGTTGAGTCTCCCTGTTTTTTTGGTTTAATTGAGCTGATTGAGAGTTTAGGGATGAAAGCGCTAGAAGTTTACACCTGCACCGAAGAAGGTGTGTGTGTTAATGAATTAGCTAAGGTACTCGATCAGCATAAGGTAACGGCTTGCTTATTTTCAACGGCGATTAATAACCCGTTGGGATCTTTGATGACTAACGAACAACGTCAGGCACTAGTCAAACTGTTAGAGTCGCGAGATATTCCACTGATTGAAGATGATGTTTACAGCGATATTTATTTTACTGAAACAAGACCTGTACCCGCTCAATTATATTCTGAAAAAGGCTTGGTGATGACGTGTTCTTCTTTTTCGAAAACTGCTGCTCCTGGTTATCGGATTGGTTGGTTGATCCCAGGTAAATTTGAAGAAACAGCTAAAAGAATTAAACGTGCTCAATCTTGTTCTACGGCTATGCTACAACAATGGACATTAACGGATTATTTATTAAGTGGCGAATATGATCGTCATTTACAGGTGTTGAGGAAAACCTTACGTTACAACCTAGAGCGAATGAGAGAACTTGTCGCGGAACATTTTCCTCATGAAGTGTGTATTTCAAAACCGCAAGGAGGAAGTGTTTTGTGGATACGTTGTCGTTCTCATGTTAATACCAGTAAGATTTTTTCTAAAGCGATTGAGCAAGGGGTAAGTTTTGCTCCGGGAGAAATATTTTCTCCTTCTGGCCAATATAAAAATTATATGCGATTAAGTTTTGGTATTAAGTGGAGTGAAAAAATAGATCACGCGGTGGCAACCTTAGGTAGCCTTGTTTCTGAGTATTCGAAAAAATGATGACAACTTCTGAGCAAACTAATCACCAAGTTTCGTTAAAGCTATTATTACCATTATTAGCTTCAATCATTGCTGTTTCACCTTTAGCCATTGATATGTATTTACCGGCAATGCCTATTATTGCCGCGCAATTATCTACTGATATGTCGTCTGTTCAAAATAGCTTAAGCATTTATTTGTTAGGTTATGCATTAGGGTTATTATTTTTTGGCCCATTGGCAGACAAATATCGCCGACGAACATTAGTCATCATAGGCATTTCAGGCTTTACACTCGTCAGTTTTGCGATTCCTTTTGTAACATCAATTGAACACTTTTTAACTTTAAGATTTGCGCAAGCGTTTATAAGTAGCGCAGCCACGGTTGTTGTGCCAGGAACAATAAAAGAACGTTATGGTAATAATACGGCCAAAGGCTTTTCTTATGTTTCTATGATAATGATGGTTGCACCTATGATAGCCCCGAGTATTGGCAGTGTATTGTTATTACATAGTTGGCAAGCAATTTTCACGGTTTTGGGCATATATAGCTTGTTAATTTTATGTC
Organism: Thalassotalea castellviae; assembly: GCF_031846185.1. Taxonomy (NCBI): domain Bacteria; kingdom Pseudomonadati; phylum Pseudomonadota; class Gammaproteobacteria; order Alteromonadales; family Colwelliaceae; genus Thalassotalea; species Thalassotalea castellviae. Next base: position 93,790 of record NZ_JAVRIF010000010.1, on the reverse strand, counting down.
TGGCTTATCGCTTTTTACCGGAAAGAAAACAAGTTGTCGAAGTAAAAAGGGTGAGTTTTTTAGCACGATATAAAATTGTTTTCGGTCATAAAAAATCGCAATTAGATTTATTGAGCTCTATGGCTATTTCTTTAGCTTTTTTTGCTTTTATTACCGCAATTCCTTTTGTGTATTTAACTGTTTTTAAGGTGTCTGAATTTGCCTTTAGTTTTTTATTTGGCATTAACGTCATGACTTTGATGACGGCACATTTTATTAACACTCGTTTAGTGACTAGAAAGGGTTCAAGAAAAATGCAATCGTACGGTTTAGTGGTTGCTTTATTAGCTTCCAGTGGATTAGTTATTGCGCAGTATTTTCAGTTACCCCTTATTTATACAGTGGCGGTTTTGTTACCTTTGATGGGTAGTATTTCAATGATTGCCGTCAATACAGATGCCTTGATATTATTAGGGTTTAATCGAGAATCAGGCACAGCCACGGCGGTTATTGGCACATTAAGGTTTGGTATCGGCTCACTTGCTGGGCCAATTCTTGCGTATTTTTATGATGGCAGTGCATTGCCTTTTGCACTGTTAATGTGGTGTTCGGTTATTGTGGTTTTGTTATGCCAACTTCCACATTGGGTGAATACAAATTTAAAAAATTAACGACGAGGGAGAGTCTCGTTATTTAACCTACTTAAAAAGAAGGTTTATCGGTAAGTAGTCTCTTTACTTTGTTTTGAAAAGAGGGGGGATTGTCGGGAATCTTCCCGATTTTCTGTTTGTTGTTGCCACTGCGTTAAGTCAGCATAATATTGATCCCATACGCAAGGAGAACATGATCCGCCGCCACAGCAATCATCATCAGCAGGCGGCACAGGTTTAGTGTTTAAAGGATTATTCATGTTCATTTAACATTAATCATCATCTTTTTGATTTGCTGCTTTTTCTTGCAGTTCAACTTGTTGTAAACGCCATTTTTTACGTTCTGCATAGTAAAGATCCCACACACAAGGGGTACAAGCTCTATCGCAACATTCACCTTCGGCTGGTGGTTGTGGTTTTTCTAATAATTCAGACATAGGATGAATTAGCTCTTAAAGTTTTTCGTCAAGATGTTTAAATAGTCTCGATTAATCGTGGTATCCCCATGGAGCATCAGGTGTTTTAATGGGTTTTGTTAAGTCAAAATCTACGCGGAACTCTCTACCTTGCCTAATTAAACGATAAGTGAATTTCTCCGGATAGATATACATCTGCCAAGTATTGCCTATCGATTGTGGAATTCCACCGCGAACAAATGTTTCTTTAGAGTATTGGTCCGCTGGAAAAGATTGTACTTGTGGCCAACCTGCGTCAACTGTATGGCCACCGTACATAGTTAATTCATCGTTACTGCCATCTTTGTGTCGATGATCGTGCTTTAGAGATAATCCTGAGCCGGTTTTTGTAATAATCCAGGTTCTCGAAGCATCTTCACCAACATGAAATGGAATCTGTAGGGTGTTATCGCTACAACTTCTAACATGCATAATTAGTTGTTTGTTAGCAAACCCATCACCTTTGGCATTATCTACAGTAACTGTTCCCGCATATGCCTTACCACAATGCTGTTTGATGTTATTGAAAAACTGCTCATGACTATCAATTGATACTAAAGGCGCATCAGCTTGGGCATTTAATGAATATAGAATAATAAATATTGCAGTTATTAGTTTGTGCATGAATTGGTCACCTGTAATAAATTCACAGATAGTTTAAACAAAAAAGCCTGCATAAGCAGGCTTTTTATCAGCGAGAAGAAGGATTATTCGTTTTCAGAAAGTTTCTTTTCTAAATAATGGATATTTGCACCGCCATTGACAAACCCTTGATCATTTAAAATATCTTGATGTAAGGCAATGTTGGTTTTAATACCGTCAATCACTAATTCATTTAATGCATTGCGCATCCGAGCAATGGCCACATCACGGTTATCACCGTAGGTAATAAGCTTACCGATCATCGAATCATAATGTGGTGGTACTGAATAATCTGCATAAATATGAGAGTCCCAACGCACACCCATTCCCCCCGGAGGATGAAAGCGGGTGATTTTACCCGGTGAAGGAATAAAAGTACGTGGATCTTCAGCATTAATACGACATTCAATTGAATGCCCTGCAATTTTTATATCTTCTTGGGTATAAGATAACGGCTGACCAGCAGCAACACGTAATTGCTCTTTAATTAAATCAACACCGGTGATCATTTCGGTAACGGGGTGTTCAACTTGAATACGGGTATTCATTTCAATGAAATAGAACTCGCCGTTTTCATACAAAAATTCAAACGTACCAGCACCGCGATAGTTAATATCAATACACGCTTTACAGCATCGTTCACCAATTTTAGCGCGCATTTCCGGAGTAATGCCTGGCGCTGGTGCTTCTTCAACTACCTTTTGATGACGACGTTGCATAGAACAATCTCGCTCACCTAAGTGAATAGCGCCGCCTTGCCCATCGGCAATAATTTGAATTTCAACATGACGTGGGTTTTCAAGGAATTTTTCCATGTAAACCATATCATTTTTGAAAATTGTGCCGGCTTCTCTCTTGGTTAAAGCGATTGCTTCTAGCAACTCTTCTTCACTGCGAACAACACGCATACCACGACCACCGCCGCCGCCAGCTGCTTTTACAATGACCGGATAACCAATACGTTTACCGTGCGCAATATTCAATGCGTCATCATCAGTTAACGGCCCGTCAGAACCAGGAACACATGGTACCCCAGCTTCTTTCATGGCTTTGATCGCGGCAACTTTATCACCCATAATACGGATGCTTTCGGCTTTTGGGCCGATAAAAGCAAAGCCTGATTTTTCCACTTGCTCAGCAAAGTCAGCATTTTCCGCTAAAAAGCCATAACCAGGATGAATTGCAACGGCATTTGTGACTTCAGCTGCTGTAATAATGGCCGGTATATTTAAGTAACTATCAGGTGCTGGTGCTTTACCAATACAAATGGTTTCATCTGCTAATAAAACATGTTTGAGGTTTTTGTCTGCTGTCGAATGAACAGCAACAGTTTTAATACCTAGCTCTTTACAAGCACGCAGTATTCTCAACGCAATTTCGCCTCTATTGGCGATAAGTACTTTATCTAACATGGAATTACCCTTCTTTTAGTGGGCTTATTCAATGATGAATAGCGGTTGGTCGAATTCAATAGCATCTTCGTTATTGGCTAATATCTCTTTAATTACGCCAGATTTATCCGCTTCAATTTGATTCATCATTTTCATTGCTTCTAAAATACATAATGTATCGCCAGCATTAACGTGTTGACCAACTTCAACAAAAGCCGGTGCATCAGGTGAAGCAGAAGCATAGAAAGTACCAACCATTGGAGATCGAACAATATGACCTGATAATGCTGCTGGAGCTGCAGGTTCAGCCGATGGAGTTGCTGGTGCCGGTGCTGGAGCAGCACTTGCTACTGGTGCAGCTTGTTGAACCATTGGTGCAGCTTGCATTACTGTGCCACCACGACTAATTCTTACTGATTCTTCACCTTCAGAAATTTCTAGTTCGTTGATCCCTGATTCTTCAACTAGTTCTATTAATTTTTTTATTTTACGAATATCCATGAGATTACCTTTTTAACTGTTTATATATTGTGTAAGTTTATAATTGATATTTTTACATCAATTATGACAAATTCTTGGTTAAGTACTGATGCGCGCTTGTTAAAGCATAGCCATAACCTATAGGGCCTAAACCACAAATCACGCCTTGTGCAACATCCGATAAATACGAATGTTGTCTAAAATTTTCTCTGGCATGCACGTTAGATAAATGCACTTCAATAAAAGGGATATTTACTGATAACAAGGCATCTCTTAATGCAACACTGGTGTGGGTGAAAGCCGCAGGGTTGATAATAATAAAATCTACCACTTGAAATGCTTTATGTATTTCATCAATCATTTCGAATTCAGCATTTGATTGGAAATGAGTAAGTTCAATGTCAAGATTATTAGCACGCAGCACTAAATCGTTTATTATCTCATCAAGAGACAATGAGCCATATATTTCAGGTTCACGCTTGCCTAACATATTTAAATTCGGGCCATTTAACACTAAAACTTTAAACTTTGTTGTCATTTTCTGAGAAATACCTAATAAAAGCCATTATTGTGTTTATCATCACATAAAAAACGTTGCGATGGAATTCTTTATGATTAATTCAACAAATTAAATCAATTTTTCGATTATTATAGTGTTTTCGACGAATTTAGCAGCAAAATACTGGTCTAATCTCTTTTGTTGTAAAAGCTGGCAAGATAAAGTTTTGTTATTTAATTAGTTTTAGCTAAACTTATAATTGATTACTGAGTTTCTAATTGCTGATTTTTTAGGGACTTAGCAAGTTTACAGTATGAAGTTTATTCCATACTGTTCATTATTGTTTTGGATTAATTGATAGGGATATCGTCATCAACCGTATTCTTTCTTTGTGCTTGATAGTGTTAAGTATCACAATTGCATCGCCCAGTAAGGCGATGCATGTGATTACTCATGCTTCTGTAAATGTAGACACAATGACCACAGCCCAACTTAGACGTATTTATTCAATACGACAAATACGTTGGGCAAATAATACCCCCATTGTTGTTTTCGTTTTACCAAGCCAGCATGTCATTCATAAAAACTTTTCAAAAAATATATTAAATATATTCCCATATAAGCTTGATCGGATTTGGAATAAGTTAACGTTTTCAGGATTAGGCGTAGCACCAACGGTGGTTCAATCTCAAGATGCATTACTTAAAGCTGTTAGCAATACCCCTGGGGCAATTGGATATGTTGATGATTTCAATAAGGAAGCAGATGTAAATGTTATTAAAATTTCAATATAGCAGTTATTTTAAAGCTAAAACGCGATTTATCATGGCTTTCATTACCTTGTTTTTCGTTGCTCAAGCTCTTGGGCAAAACAATAATAATGAAGCATGGCAAGTGCATGGTTTCATCGCACAAGGTTTAATCGATGTTGACGGCAGTACTTTTGTTAATAATGACGGGGATGTTTCCGCCGAGTTAACAGAAATAGGCATCAATGGTTCATATCAACTCAACGATTATTTTAGGGTGACGGGCCAAGCTGTTTATTTAGATGGTGGAAATCGTTATGTTGAAGGAGCAAGGATTGATTATGCTCTGCTAGATTTTGCTGTCTTTCAAGATGAACATTGGTTAGTGAATCTATACTTGGGCCGATTCAAAAATAACAACTTTTTGTATTCAAGCACACGCGATGTTCCTCATGCTAGACCAAGCATTATTCTGCCACAGGCTAAATATTTTGATGGCTTTCGAGACATCGCCATGGGGAGTGATGGCTTTTCTGCTAAGGTGGCTTATAGCTCTAATAACTATGGAGATTTTGATTTATATTTTAACTATGGTTCATCGTCGTTAGATACTAAAGATGTCAAATTACTTTTGGGTGACTTAGTGAAAGGCAAAGGCAAACAGAGATTTGATGCCCAAGCAAGTCTTTATTGGCAACCGCTTTTTTCTCCATGGCAGTTTGGTTTTTCAGTGCTTGATTCTGATTTTTATTATGAGCGAGCGAATACTGACTTTTATGCCGATGGCCTATTTAGTTTCCAGCAATTAGCCGGTAATTTTCTTTATGAAGGGGAAAAGTGGGAATTTAGTGGCGAAATTACCCAATCAAAATTTACTCAAAGGGGATTTTATTTTGAGGATTATCGAAGAGGCGCTACAGGCTTAGGGGCATATATTCAATCAAGATTTCAATATAATAATCAATTGTCATTATTAGCGAGAGTTGAAAAATTTTATGCCGATAAAAAAGATAAAAATGGTAGTCAATTGGAGAAAAATTCAGGGGGAGCAATTCCAAGTTACTTTGCCTATCAAAATGATATCACTATTGGAGGATCTTATCTGTTAGCAGACAATATGAGGATTAATGTAGAGCACCATTGGGTTGAGGGTACGTCACGATTAACGCCAGTTATTTCGCCAAATAAGGAATTAAATAATCAGCGTAGGTGGAGTATGTGGGCCGTTCAATTTATGTATTGGTTTTAATGAATGAAAAAGTTATTTGTTAGTGTTCCTGCCAAACTATTGATTCTAGTCGTTAGTGCTTTATTGATTCTTAGTGCGGGTATATCACTGTTATCAATTTCACGTTTAAATAATGAATTTAAGCAATTTCAAGTTGAAAAAGTTAAACAAAGTAAAAGCCAGCTTGCATTACATACTGGTATTGCTCGCGAAAAATTAACGCTTTGGATCGAATCGTTTAGCGATGTTGTCCAATTAAATAATGAAAGTAATTTAGTAAGCTTGTCTACGGCATTAGCCAGGCAAGTTGATGCGTTGCAGCTCAACCATAATGTTGAAAATGTTTGGTTGATCGATAATCAAAATCAACTGCTATTTAGTACGGTTCAATTAACCGAATATGCACAAAATACCGCTTTAAAAGTGCTATCAGAACAAGAGCCTTTTCATCAATTATATTGTGCAAAGCATTGTGAACAACTTATTGCCGTCCCGATACTTAATCGGCAAGGTGACTTAGCGGTTATTGTGATGACAATGTCACTGGTAGATGTTATTTATTCGATAAACCAAGCATTAAACAGTGAAATTGCGGTTGTCAGTTTTAATAAACAAAACAAAGTGTTAGTTTCAGATGCCGAATTTTTATCAACGTCAAATGTTGGATTGATGCAAGGGCTCATCGATAATATCGGCAAAAACGTATACGTTGATGAAGTGAAAGAGCTAGGGTTTCAAGTCGATATTCATAGTAATAGTTATTTAATGAATTTAATGATGTTAGCTGAGACAAATAAAAAACAATTTTATTTGTCGTTAGTTGATGATGTTACCTCGATAAAAGATGAATATAAACAATATCGATTTCAGTTTTTATTATCCTCATCGTTAATCTTTATCACTTTAGCTATCTTGGTTTACCTGGTTGCTAACCCTTTTACCAATAGAATTCTTACATTATCCAATGCGTTACCACTTCTCGCGAAAAAAGAATTTGAACAATTTCGAAAAATTCGATTAAAACGACGCCGATTATTAGTAGACGAACTAGATATTGTTGCTGATTCAGCTACCGAATTAAGTTATGAATTAGAGCAACTGAACATTGAAATAGAGCAAAAAACTAAAGAGCTCGAAAATATTGCCATGTATGACTTGCTAACCGGGTTACCTAATCGAAATATGCTTAATTATCAGATTAGAAAAGCCGTGGCGAATATTTCTCGTTATAAACAAGGTGTGGCAATCTTGTTTCTCGATTTAGATGACTTTAAAAAAGTAAATGACAGTCATGGTCACAGTGAAGGCGATAAATTATTAATTGAAGCAGCAAATCGTGTTCGCTTAAGCATAAGAAATGTTGATTTAGCGTGTCGTTTTGGCGGGGATGAATTCGTTATTGTATTAAACAATGTTACCTCAGCTGAAGAAGCAGAGCCCATTGCTCAAGAAATATTAGAACGCTTTAAGAAACCAATCAAAATTAAATCGAGTATCTTTTATGTCTCTACCAGCATTGGTATTGCCTTTAGTGATGATGAAACCATTAAAGCAGAGCAATTGGTGAGTCAGGCTGATATCGCCATGTACGAAGCTAAAGATAATGGTGGCGACCAATTCCATATTTATCATCAAGATATGTATCAACGAGTTGCGCATCGAGTCATGATGGAGTCGGAAGTTCGCCAAGCATTAGCGAAAGGTCAATTTAGTTTAAGTTTACAACCGCAAATTGTTGCTAAGAGTAAGCAGTTATATGGTTTTGAAGCTTTGTTACGTTGGAAACACCCTGAGAAAGGCATGATCTCACCGGATGATTTTATTCCAATTTTGGAAAACTCTGAGCATATGGTTGAGCTAGGTTATTGGATTATTCGTCGTTGCTTTGAGCACTGCCAAGAATTGCGGAATTTAGGCTTAAATGAAGTGCGTATTGCCATTAACTTATCCGCAGGCCAGTTTATAGATGTTAATTTACCTAGTTTTCTTCGTGCTCTTTTAGCTGAGTTTAATTTACCTGCTAAATGTTTCGAGTTAGAGCTGACCGAACAAACGTTAGTTAAAGATATTGATCGAGCAATAGAAATGATGAATGCACTAAAAGAGATCGGCTTTAGTTTTGCTATCGATGACTTTGGTACCGGTTATTCATCCTTAGCTTACATCAAAAAAATGCCAGTTGATGTCATTAAAATAGATAAAAGCTTTATCTTTGGTATGTTAGAGAATCATGCCGATTATCAAATTATTATATCAACGATCGCCATGGTGAAAAATTTGGGCTTAAAAGTGGTTGCCGAAGGGGTTGAAACTGGTGCTCAATTGAGAAGCTTAGCGGAAAATGATTGTGATATTATCCAAGGATATTATTTCTCTAAACCGATACCTGAAGCTGAATTATTTGATTTTATAAAAAGCCAAATTAGTGATGGTTATTGGAAAACAACGGCTCAAGTCGTGTTTGACTAAACGACTTTGAGCCTTATTTTGATGTCTTTAACGTTAGATTAGAAAACCTTACAAGCTAAAAAATGGCCTTTACATGTGCGGCAAAGGGTTCAGCAGACATAAAACCTGTGACGCGTTTCGTGGTTAGTTCTTTACCTTGCAAATCAAAGAATAATATTGATGGTAATCCAAATACTTCAAAGTGTCCCATAAATTCAACATTTTCTTCACTGCCCATATCGGTCAAATCTATTTGTATCATTACGGTATTCATTAGCGCTTTTTGAACTGCTGGATCCGGAAAAGTGTATTCTTCAAACTCTTTACAAGCAATACACCAGTCTGCATAAAGGTCAACCATAACTGTTTTCCCTTGAGTATTTGCTAAGCTAATTTGCTCTTGGAGTTCATTTAATGACGCTACTTTAATAAAGGTATTTTCCGAATGTGTGACGACAGAATTTACCGGTTCCGGATGAATTAAATGATAGGCTTTTTGAGCGCCATAAAACATCATTAGAAAAATGATTAAACTTCTTACGCCAAAAGCAAAGTTAGTTTTGGTATCTCTATTCACCACATAAAAATAAGTAGCACTAGCTAATATTAAACTTACCCATAATATTTGAGTGAATATTGCAGGAATAAAACGCTCTAATAAGAAAATAGGTACGGCTAACAATAGCAAACCAAAGATATTTTTGATGACATTCATCCAGCCACCCGCTTTAGGGAGAATTTTTCCGCCGGAACTGCCTAAAATTAATAACGGCAACCCCATGCCTAAACTTAATGCGTATAACGCAGACGCACCTAAGGCAATATCACCCGATTGAGAAATATATAACAGTGCTCCTGTTAAAGGCGCAGTAGTACATGGTGAGGCAACTAAACCTGAAATTGCGCCCATCATTAACACTCCCCAATATGAACCGCCTTTTTGGCCATTGCTGATATTGTTGAGTTTGTTCTGCCAACTACTTGGCAGTGCAAGATTAAATAAACCAAACATGGATAATGCTAAAAAGATAAATAATATACTTAAAGCTATTAATACATAAGGATGTTGAAACATGGCTTGAAATTTTGCCCCAGCAAGTGCAACAACAATGCCTAATGCGGTATAGGTAAGCGCCATGCCTTGTACATAAAAGAAAGATAAACTAAAGGCTTTTTTCGTCGATAATTTATCTTTCTGGCCAACAATGATCCCAGTCAAAATAGGATACATAGGGAATACACAGGGGGTAAAAGACAATAATAATCCGCCAGCAAAAAAAGCGATTAATGTCAGCCAAACATTGTTACCTGCTAACATTGCCGCTAGCTCATGTTGCTCACTAACATCATTATCAACGTCAGCGACATTATTTGAGCTAGTCGATTCGGTGGTCGGTTGAGCAAGTGCTGATAATACAGCTGAATTATTTGTGCTGATTTTACTTAAGCTAATCGTTTTGGTTATGGGTGGAAAACATAAGCCTTTCTCAGCACAACCTTGATATCGTATGTGTAATAAACCATCCGAGGCAACTGAAATTAATGGCACAGCAAAGGCTAACGAGCCTTTATAAATTTGTTGTTTACCAAAAAATTCATCTTCATGGTCAATGCCTATGGGCAAAACAACCTCAGCAAGCTCACTGTTTTCAGCGGTGAATTTAAATTGTTGCTTGTATAAGTAGTAACCTTCAGCTATCTCGAACGTGACCGCAACTTGGCTATTATTTTGGTCAAAATTAAATACAAAGGCTTGCTCTGGCTTTAAAAACTCATCTTCGTTACTAAACAGTGAGGAGGATGTGTCAAAAATTGATTGTTGTGCAAAAGTAACGAAACTTACTTGGGTGGAAAAAAATAGCGCGAACAAGAATAAAGCACGTGATAATTGTTTCATAATGTTAATTCAATGATTCTTTGATCCAGTTTAAATAATGCGTATCACCTTGCTGGATGTTCAAAGCGACAACTTCAGGAGTATCATAAGGATGTAAGCGTTTGATTTCACGGCTTACAATATCAAATTTGACACTCTCGGTTTTAATCAATAATTGTATTTCTTCGCTATGTTCAATAACGTTTTGCCAACGATAAATAGACATAACATTGGGAATGATATTGATACAAGCCGCTAATTTATGTTGCACTAAATGTGTCGCTATTTCTTTTGCTGACGTCATTGTAGGGCAGGTACAAAGCACAACCTGATACATTAATGATGTTTCCTTAACTTAAGCTTAAATAAACAATCTAACTTGCTATTTTTGCTATTGAATCAACAAGCAGATTAAATTGCAATGACTCTGCTGAAGCTTCATGCTTGAAAAAGACCTGAACAACCCCATATTTGTTTCATCTATTAAAAGAGAAATTTTATGTTTAGAGTTTTATTTTTACTTTTTATCATTGTTCCAATCATTGAAATTATGGTGCTTATAAATGTTGGCGCTATCTTAGGGGCTTGGCCAACCATTGCAATTGTCATTATCACGGCATGGCTTGGCGCTAAAAATGTCAAACAACAAGGCATAGCAACTTTACAGTCCGTGCAAACTAAAATGGCTCAAGGTGAAATGCCATCGGATGAAATAGTTGCCGGGCTTTTATTATTAGTGGCTGGTGTTTTACTGGTGACGCCAGGTTTTGTGACTGACTTTTTCGGGTTATCTTTACTGGTGCCCCAAATACGGAAGGCATTGATTAACTCGGTGCAACAGCATTTAAAAACCAATATATCTTCTTCTAGTGCAGGTTTTAGTGTGCATTCTCAGCACTTTAATCATTCGGACTTTAACCAGAATGATTTTGGACAAAACCCTGCTGATTTACATAATGAGTCGCATCAAGGAAAAACCATTGATGGTGAGTTTGAACGTAAAGATTAAAAAAATATGATTTAGGGCTTGTGAAGTATTAAATAAGCCCCATCTTATTTTCACAGGTATTTACAAACCAATTTTTTAATAACCCTAATTTAAACCTTTAAGTTAAGTAACATCTCGGAGAGAAAATAAATGAGCATTCGTCCATTACATGATCGCGTAATCATTAAGCGTAAAGAAGTAGAGTCAAAATCTGCTGGCGGTATTGTATTAACAGGTAGTGCTGCAGAAAAGTCAACGCGCGGTGAAGTTGTAGCTGTAGGTAACGGCCGTATTTTAGAAAACGGCGAAGTACGTGCATTAGACGTTAAAGTTGGCGATCAAGTAATCTTCAATGAAGGTTATGGCGTTAAAACAGAAAAAATTGACGGCGAAGACGTATTAATTCTTAGCGAAGCTGATATTTTAGCAATCGTAGAATAATTAATCACTTAGCTTGTCGCTATTTAAGCCTTATAGCGGCATCAAAAGTGCTCACTTACTTTCGTAAGCTCCGCGCTTTTTCTTTGCTCTATAGCTAACTAGTTTAAAGCAAAGCATTAATGAATATTTTGAATATAGGAATTTAAGACAATGGCAAAAGACGTATTATTTGGTAACGACGCACGTGTTAAAATGCTGAAAGGCGTTAACGTATTAGCTGATGCAGTAAAAGTAACTTTAGGCCCTAAAGGTCGTAACGTAGTATTAGATAAATCATTTGGTGGCCCAACTATCACTAAAGATGGTGTGTCAGTAGCGAAAGAAATCGAATTAGAAGATAAATTCGAAAACATGGGCGCTCAAATGGTGAAAGAAGTTGCTTCTAAAGCCAATGATGAAGCTGGTGACGGTACAACAACAGCAACAGTTTTAGCACAAGCAATTGTTAATGAAGGTTTAAAATCAATTGCAGCGGGTATGAACCCAATGGATCTTAAACGCGGGATCGACAAAGCAGTTATTGCTGCTGTTGAAGCGCTTAAAGGTGCTTCTCAAGAATGTGCAGACAACAAAGCTATCGAACAAGTAGGTACTATTTCTGCTAACTCTGATGAAACCGTTGGCCAAATCATTGCTACAGCAATGGATAAAGTAGGCACTGAAGGTGTTATTACCGTTGAAGAAGGTCAAGCATTAACTGACGAATTAGACGTTGTTGAAGGTATGCAGTTTGACCGTGGTTATTTATCACCATATTTCATCAATAACCAAGAAAGCGGCAGTGTTGAATTAGAAAACCCATTTATTTTATTAGTCGATAAAAAAGTTTCTAATATCCGTGAACTATTAACAACGCTTGAAGGTGTTGCTAAAGCCGGTAAACCATTATTAATTATTGCTGAAGATGTTGAAGGCGAAGCGTTGGCAACATTAGTTGTAAACAACATGCGTGGTATTGTGAAAGTAGCAGCGGTTAAAGCGCCTGGTTTTGGTGATCGCCGTAAAGCAATGTTACAAGACATTGCAACATTAACCGCAGGTACCGTAATTTCCGAAGAAATCGGCATGGAGCTTGAAAAAGCAACATTAGAAGATTTAGGTCAAGCGAAACGTGTTGTTATCTCTAAGGACAACACCACGATTATTGACGGTATTGGTGAAGAAGCAGACATTCAAGCTCGTGTTGCTCAAATTCGTGGTCAAATTGAAGAGTCATCTTCAGATTACGACAAAGAAAAATTACAAGAGCGTTTAGCGAAATTAGCGGGCGGTGTTGCCGTTATCAAAATTGGTGCCGCTACCGAAGTTGAAATGAAAGAGAAAAAAGCACGTGTTGAAGATGCATTACATGCGACACGCGCAGCCGTTGAAGAAGGTGTTGTTGCTGGTGGTGGTGTTGCATTAGTTCGCGCAGCTGACGCAATTAAAGACCTTGAAGGTGCTAACGAAGACCAAACTCACGGTATCAACGTTGCAATTCGTGCGATGGAAGCGCCTTTACGTCAAATCGTGAACAACTGTGGTGACGAAGCTTCAGTAGTGTTAAATGCAGTACGTAATGGCGAAGGTAACTACGGTTACAATGCCGGTAACAGCGAATACGGCGATATGTTAGAAATGGGTATCTTAGACCCAACTAAAGTAACTCGTTCAGCGTTACAATTTGCCGCGTCGGTTGCTGGCTTAATGTTAACAACAGAAGCGATGATCACAGACGCGCCGGTTAAAGATGGTGGTGCAGCTCCTGCAATGCCTGATATGGGCGGCATGGGCGGAATGGGCGGCATGGGCGGCATGATGTAATTTATGCTTGTTTAAATTGCCTTTTTCATCGTTGCTTTATCACTCGTTTAAGAAACACTAAACGTCATTATAAAGCGCCTTGAACTAAACAATTTACCCTGCACCTAAATAAGTCCAATCCCTTATTAAATAAAAGCCCGAATATCACTATTCGGGCTTTTTATTAGCTGTTTATCAATATCTAATAATACTTTTGTTATTGAGCAATTGTGGCAACATAAAAACTGTCTCTTAGTCGAATCTAATGCCTTCTTTGATACGTAACCGGACGATTTAAATTTTCAATCTGACTATTTTTCAATAACTTAGTAGTACATTGAAGATTTAATTTATGCTATCAGATAAAAAAGCGCGAGAATACTCCTTTAACGTTTTGTCGCATAAAGCTCACTTTGTGCGCACAGATATCGAAAATTAAACCATTTCATCTAGAGATAACTTAACCACCAGTCTTTTCGTTGAGCCTTTATCTCTGCAACCCATTTACAAAGAGGGTAGAGTGTAATAATAACCAGTGCCCAAATCACATAAACCCACTCCAAACTTACTCCATAACCTTTAGGAAAAAAGAAAAAGAATACTAACAGCTCACTGCTGTCAAACCCTTGAATATTTCCCAGAATGAAACTATAAAGACGGATTAAACAATAATGAGCCAGGTAAAAAGCAAAAGGTACTCGACCAAACATCACCAAGGTATCTTTAAGCCAACCTGTCATTCGATCAGCATAGCCACATAAGATTGCCATAGGCCCCAAGGTTATAAGTAGAAAAAGCAGACTGGGTGGATATTTAGTTACGTTCATAAAGTCGAATATTGTTGCAACTAGGCCAATCTCCGACAATTTCCAGGAGTTTGCATCACCATATAGCCCTGATAATCTCAAGGCAATGAAAGCAAGGATCATTATTAGGCCATATTTTATTAGTATGGGATCCCGAGTTTCAGGTTTTTTCTCAAAAATAAAGGCAGTGCCGTAACCCAATAACATAACACCTATCCAAGAGAGTAGCGGGTAGACAAACGCAATATGAAGAGGACCGGCTTTAATGGAAGATTGAACATGAAGTCCATACCAAACAGGATTAGTACCGGAAAACAAATTTCCTGCTGGCCAAATTGTATCAAGTGCATTGTGGCCAAGCAGTATAATTGCAGCAATGATTAGACAAGTCTTTGCCCCTAAATACTGGAATCCTGCTAGAACTATCATAGAAGCACCAATTGCCCAGATGACCTGTAGTGCAATTAATGTAGAGCCGCCAAACTGCAATATTCCTTGAAAAGGAGACATGGTATAGAGAGAAGAAATAAAGACTACTTCCACAAAAATTAGCCAGATCCCTCTTTTTACTAGAAATGCAGCCAAATCATGCTTAGATTTACGAGTCGCCATTAAACCAACAGAAGTGCCGGCTAGAAACACAAAAACAGGTGCGCAAAAATGCGTGATCCAACGTGTAAAGTAAATACTGGCTGGAATATCAGGTTGAGACATAGGATCTTGAATCATGTTAATCATGAAAAAATCACGAACATGATCGATTGCCATAATAATAATAACCAGTCCTCGTAACATATCAATATTGGTGAGGCGGTAAGATCTGAAATCTTGTGAAACAGAGAAATTTTTCATCCGTTATTTTCCCTTTATCGTATTATTTTTCCATTTAAAATAATGTACTGAGTTTATAGGATTTAATTAAATATAGCACCATATCTCATTTCAATACGAAAATGCCCCTTTACTTATCAAGCATCTTACTTCACCAAGTTTCAACTGTTTAACAAGGCAATTAATTTATGGGGGTATCAAGGGTGGAATCTCATTTCGTGTTATTTATTTTTTGATTGGTTAATCAAAACTATCACGCTATTGTCTTGTCTTAATTATGCGTTATGAGCGCCCATTGCACTCAACTGAATAAGCTCGCTTTAAATTTAGCAAAGCAGATTTATTTTCGAAATTTCACGCATTATTAAGATACAATGCAGTAGGGTGAATAACCATCTGTAAATGCAACACAAGATCGTGAAATGACATCATAGTGAACCATGCATCGGCCATATAAAGAAGCGAAAAAATGTAGTAGCTTTGACCTGAACTTTTAATTTCGAAAAGTCTCAGCAAAATAAACTGTGTCGCTTCAACCTTTAATTGTTAGCCGGTAAGTTAAAGGTATACAAGCCCAAATATTGTTTATTGGGCTTGTTAGATTATTGTCCTGCCATTTTTAAAGTTATATGTGGTTGCCATTAACTTTCAAGAGGTGGATTAAAATCAGTCTCGTGTGAACTGGGATAATACTCAAAGTTAAGCATCACTGGATATTTGATATTTTAGTCGTAAGTTCTCGCTTAACTGGCGCGCATCAAAACTGTCTT
The DNA here is from genome assembly GCF_031846185.1 of Thalassotalea castellviae. NCBI lineage: Bacteria > Pseudomonadati > Pseudomonadota > Gammaproteobacteria > Alteromonadales > Colwelliaceae > Thalassotalea > Thalassotalea castellviae. The sequence goes on along the minus strand of NZ_JAVRIF010000010.1, from coordinate 77,775 downwards.
TTTCATCAGGGCGAACCCCTTTTCCTAATTTTATTTCCATGATGCTTTCAATATCTTCTTGGGGTTTATCATTAATCGATAAGCCAACACTAGTATTATGACTAGGTGTTTTACTACAAGTTAATAAACCACATTGAGTCGATGTTTGATAATGTCGTTGCAGTGAAAGTGATGAATTAATTTTTTTACGATCAACATACACCTCACGATGTGTGATCACAAACCAATCATAGCCCTGGTTTAACGTAAGCTCGGCTGAACGTAGCAAAGTGTAGTCAATTACTTTTAATTTATTGTTACTACGTGAAGTAAAGTGTACACGTATCACATTGTCATTAAGCACACTTTCTTGATAGCCATAGCCAGTATGGTTCACTGGTTTATATTCATGAACTGAACTACAACCGGTAACGCTTAGTAATATGATTAAACTCGTTAGTAACTTTTTCATTATTTATTCTCCTCACGCCAGTTTTGTTTTATCACTTGCTTTTCAGCATCAATTGTTAAGAAATCTCCAACAGCATTTTTATCAATATATTCCCTAAGCATATTTTGAGTGGTTGCCGTTTGATATTGCTGTGTGGTTGATTTATTTTGGTATAAAGTTAATGTGGGTTGCCATTGTTCATTTACTCGACACGCTAAGCTTTGCTGAGACTTTTCCGCTCCCTCAATGGTATATTTGCGACAAAAATCACCCTGAGCATTTTCAAAGGTTAAGGCTACACTAAAGGTTTCACCTGTGGGTAATGTTTTAGAAGCGCCACTTGTTTGTACTTCTAACAAGGCAGCAATCTCTTGCCAGTGTGCATTCTCATTAGGAGTGAGCACAAATAACGCACTAGCAAAAACACACATAGCGGTGAAACTTGCGGCAATGGCATAATGTTCTTTTATTGCCTGTTTCGAGCGTCGCCATAATGACAAACTCACCACATTGTTACTGTCTTTTAAATTGCTGTTAGAGCCGGTAGAAAACTCTTTTGCCTTTTCAATAGTCTCATGATCGGCATTGGCTTCAGGTAATGCCTCAAGTAACTGTGTAATGCTCGCAGGTAGCGGTTGTTGATTTATTTGCTCATATTGCTGGGCAATCACGCTGTCTACCATAGCTAAACGACTGAGTTGCTCAGCAAGTTGTTCATTTTCTTGTATGGCTTGACGAATTTCTTCCATCTGCGCTTCAGGTAATTCTGCATCAAGAAATGCCGATAATATTTCATCGTTGTAAGGTAAGTTTTTCATGATTCAACTCCTTGAAAAGGTAAACATTGACTTAAGCTCGATCTAGCTCTCGCCAGTCGACTCATCACAGTGCCAATTGGGATACTTAGTGTTTCTGATACCTCTTTATACGACATGCCTTGAATGGCAACGAGCGATAAAATGGAGCGTTGATCTGTGGGTAATACTGACATTGCTTGATTAACCTCTCTTACACGAAGTTTTTGTGTTTGCTCTTGTTCACCTTGAACCGCTTGCTCGTGTAGTTCAGGTGACTGTGTTGCCGCTTGCCTAACTTGACGAGAACGGTATTCATCAATCCATAAATTTCGACAAACACGGAACATCCATTTCGTTAATTCAACGTCTTCTGGCACACCTTTGGTTAATATACGTTCAATGGTGTTTTGTAATAGATCATCTGCATCATGATGATTGCCCGTTAATGAATAAGCAAAACGGCGGATCATCGGAATCAATGCAATAATTTCATTCTTCATGTTTTTATCTCCTCTATAATGAGTAGACGATTCAAGATATGATTTATTCCATTCTTTTTAAAATAAAGGGAATTTTTGTCTTTCTTATACGTTATTTAGTTAAGATTCGTTTCATTATAAAAGGTTTGGTATGTGTGTATTAAAGAAAAACCGGTTAATTAAAATCAAATATGTCGCAGTACGCGCAGCGCTTATTTTAATACTGCCAACAACGGCCGCTAAAACACTCGCACAAGTTCAAAACACCAACATTAAAATACCACAAAGTATTGAGCAGAATGTGATTGATAAGGTCAATGTACCACTAAATAATTCACTTAACAGCATCAGACAAAAAATTGAACGTCAGCAAGCAGAAAAACGTCGCATCACCGCTGAAAAATTAAAAACATTACAGCCCGCTACTCATCTAGCATCGGTGTTACCAATAATATCTCAACAAAAAAAGTTACTATTTAAAGACGTCGCTGTTGAAAACAATTGGCGTGCTATTGAGCAGCAATGGTTATTGACGGTTAAACAAGATGAACTCACGCAATTAAAAGCGTTTATCGCTAAGCATGATATGCGACTAGTTGCACTAAAACTATTACCGAATCTGCAATTAATTATCGTCAATATTCATGTTGCTCAACATCGTAATTCCTTTGACACTATGTTCAAATTAATCCCAAAAATATGGCAAGAAAATTTAACTAGAAATTATGTTTATGCCAGCCAATTTACAGCGAATAATCATCCTGATAACCATAACGCTAATTCAATAAAGTCTAACGCTATTTGCCAAAACCCGTTACGTATTGGGGTAGTTGACACCGCCATTGATCTTAACCACGTAGCTTTTAAACAAAGTAAAGTGATCGAAAAAAGCTTTATTGATAATACTCTCACGCCTCCAAAAGCCCATGGAACAGCAGTGTCTGCCTTATTAGTAAGTAGCGCACCAGAACTTCCAGCTTTATTGCCAAACGCGACCCTTTATTCGGCACAAGCATTTTATGCACAAAATGACTACGCCCAAGCTGCGAGTTTATACCATTTAGTCAGTGCATTAGATTGGTTAGTTGAGAATCAGGTAGATGCGATTAATTTAAGTTTAGCTGGCCCCAATACACCTTTACTTGCTCAAATTATTAACAAGATGAGCGAGAAAAATATCATCATGGTTGCCGCAGTAGGCAACGAAGGCCCGAATGCGCCGCCAATGTACCCCGCAGCTTATGACAATGTTATTGGCGTTACGGCCATAGACAATCAAGATAAGCATTATCGCTGGGCAAATAGAGGGGATTATGTTGGTTTTTCAGCCCTAGGTGTCTCGGTGAAAACTGCGAGAGCTGGCGGTAGTTTTTCTCATGAAACAGGCACATCAATAGCTACACCATTTGTGACAGCTTTCGCAGCTTGTGCTAAGAAAAAAACGAAAAATTATTTAGATGCTTTACAAAGTCAGGCGATAGATTTAGGAGAGCAAGGCCGAGACAATATCTTCGGTTTTGGTAAATTGAGTCGGTAGCCTTGTCTTACTCCTAGTGTATTATCGATTAGCGTAAATTATTGCTCAGTGGATATTAAAAACGCGCTTTAAGTTTTACGCTGGTGACACTTTCATGATAATTAAGCGCAGCATTATTAGATTGATATTTTCCTAATTCAAACTCACTATCTAACGACCAGATGTTGTTGAGGTTAATTAGCCATGAAAAATTTGCCACTTGGCTATTGTCTTTACGTGTGTTGTTGGTCGTATAGTCTTGCGGTTGTTCTAATGTTGGGTTTTGTGTTAGTGACTCACTCGAAGAGTAATGTTTTTTATCATAGCGCAAGGCTAGCTGTAGTTGTTGATTAAAATCATAAGCGGTAAATTTATGTGACGCTAAGGCTTGAAAGCGTAACCCTTGATAGCTAAATTGATTATCTTTCGCTTTTTCATTCGATATGTTGCCAGTGAATGATAAAAAGCTGTTAAATTGATTAAAAAAGATAAAGCTTGAAATTGAGCTGGCAATATTTTGGGCGTTTCTGGTCGGTTGATTCGTTAACTTTTTGTTTTGCAACTCACCAGAGACTCTGATTAAATATTTATTATTATATAATTTAGACCCGTAAATACTGGATTGATTAAGTGATAAAAAATCACGTTTATCAAGCTTTGCATCAATATAATAATGATTTGCCCCTATAGTGTAATCAGCAAATTTATAACTTATATCGGTATTCAGTCGGTTTAAAATGAGATCATACTCATGGTATTGCTGATAACGCGTTTGCTGGTGCGAAACCCCTCCTTTTACCGTGAAGTTTTCAGTCGCTTGCCAAGTCAGTTTAACTGCGCCTTCAAATGTTAACGCACTATCAGCATTTGTGCTTACATCATCAACTTCAGCCACGGTTAATTTACTGTCATGTTTAACTCCGCTACTGATAATAATCTCATGCTCTAAGGTGTCAGCTTGGCCAAATACGGGTAAGGTAATTGAAAATAGCGCACTAACAACAGATGGGTAAAGTTTCATATAAACCTCGAAAATAAATATGTTTGGAATAAAAATGCGCATAATTAAATTATGCGCATAACTTGTTGGCTGGTTAGAAGTTTGTTAATGCCGTTGCATTTAGTGCCGTGTCAATTGAGCTTTCAACGGCAGCATCAACAGAGTTAGTCACTTCATTATTGATACTTTGAGCAACACTCTCATTAATGCTGCTTTGTACACTTTGTTCGCTAGCGGCGAGTAAACTGGTTGAAAGATCTTGTGCAATAACATCGTCAACAATAGCGGCTGTTGACAGTTCTGCTGCTGATTGAATGTTTTGCGTAATCGAAGTATTTAGTGCCGTGTCCATCGACTCTTCGCCTATAGCCGATACGGATGACATCACTGAATTTGTCACCTCAGAAGTGGCATCGGTATTGTTAGCAATTGTCAATGCAAGGGTATTACTTGTTTCACCTACTATGACAGCACTCTTCGCAATCAAGGATGTCGATGAAGTTGCCAACGCACTCACTGAATTTTCAGTGGCACCTGCGGTTACCGACGAGCCATTTTCAACGGCATTGTTTGTGTTACTTGCCAAACTACTACCTTCTTGTTGGGGATTGTCTTCTTCAAGGACCGCCTCTTCTTCAGTGTCGGGTACTTGCTCAGCCACCGTGTCACCGTTTGTTTCTGTACGAAACGCGAAACTAGCGGAAGCACTCGATGATGAATTAAATGAAGCGTTCGATTCCGATGGTTGTGACGAATGTGTTGCTTGCGTTGATTGAGATGCTTGAACCGACGTTTCTTTGTTAAACGTAAATTCAGTTGCTGCCGAACTTACTGTTGCAGTTAAAGCACAGGTAATAAATAAAGCCGTTTTAGTTAGTTTAATCATGATCATTTCCTTCATGTTTTTGGTTAATTCATAAAGGTAACGGTTGAGGCATTGACTTTATTCCATAAAAATTAAAATATTTTGCAATTATTGTAATTAGGCTAAATGCTAAGCGGAGTTTTGGCAGAGGTTTTATGGGTATTTATGAGTGGTGATGCTCCTACAATGCCAGATATTGGCGAAATGATGTAGCAAATTGTTATATTACCGCTATATCCTATCGCCAAATAAACGAAAGCCCGAATAACAATATTCGGGCTTTTTTAATACCTCAAAACACTCAACTGAATTCAGTATGGTGAAAGGAGAAATGTGTTTAACACGCATTCAAATAAGAAAATGCAGGGCAAAAAACAAAGCCCATGTCGATTGGATTGATTACGTTATTAGCAATAGCTTTGTTTTTTGGCCTTGCCAGAAGTTTAATTAAAAAAGTCTTGAATCCATTAAAAGAACTGGCCGAGATGGCCAAGAGCCTTGATGAAAATAAACCTGAATTGTCTTTTGCCGTGATGGAAGACAAAACTGAAATAGGCACAGTGGCAAATACTTTACATCAGACCATGGCTCGTATTCATCAATATCATCAACGAGAAAAGCAATTTTTACAAAATGCGAGTCATGAATTGCGCACCCCAATAGCCGTTGTTGCTTCGGCATTAGATATTATCGATTTAAGAACGCAAAACGGCACTCAACAAATTGCGGATCAAATTACTCATATAAAACGTGCCAATGAAAATATGAAAGAGTTAACTGAAGCGCTTTTATTACTTAGTCGGAAAAATGAAAAAGACTATCCCATCGAACTTGTTGATTTAAATGCCATTGTGACTAGCATGGTAAAAACGCATCAATATTTAATAGAGGATAAGTTTATCGAGGTCAGTATCATCAATGATGAAAACTGCTCGCATCAACTACCATTGACGTTATGTCAAATTGTCTTGAGTAATCTTATTCGAAACGCTTTTGAACATACCTTAAGTGGTATAGTGCGAATTCAGATTGTTGATGCATCTGTGATCATTTCCAATTCAATTGAAAGCCACGTTGTTATCGAAGAAAAGCAGTTAGAACGGGGGATTACTCGTGGCGATGGCTATGGTATTGGTTTAAGTATTGTCAGCAAAATCGTCAGACGACAACATTGGCAACTTCATTACGCGCAAACGTCAGATGGTTGCAATCAGGTCACTGTTACGTTCAAATAAATTCTCTGTTTAAACGTTATGTTAAACCATTCAAAAAGAGAGTTTCTGCGATTGTAACTTTTGGATATAATTAAACTACACTTAAAAGTGACTTTTTTATGAAATTGATGGTCTATTAAATATACATAATAAGCTTATTGATATCTGTACAATGGTTTATGTAAACCATGTTTAAACTAACGAAAAGTTAAAGGAGAGTCTGATGAAAAAGCTAAGTGTGACTTTACTCGCGGTATCGTCAATGTTGTTAACGTTTGTTTCTTCTGCGGCAACCAGTGAAGTTAAGTGGACTAATTCAGATAAATATCGAGATGTTCATGCGGGTGACGGCCATCGTGCTAAATTTAAAGCGCGTGTTTTTGCTAATTTTGAAGAGCATTTTTCTGGATTAGCGGAAAAGTTACCGGAAGGTCAAACACTGTTAATTGATGTTAAAGATGTTGATTTAGCCGGCGATGTGCATCAAAACATGCAGCGCATTCGAGTGATAAAAGAAATATTTTTCCCACGTATCGAGTTTTCATATCAGGTGCTTGATGGCAATAAAAACGTGCTGACATCTGGGGATGTTAATCTTAAAGACATGAATTTTATGATGGGATCAAATCTTCGTTATAATCGCGATAGTTTAGGTTATGAAAAGAAAATGTTAGATGAATGGTTTGAAAAAACACTCTTACAATAAATCTGAATGCTCGACCTAGTTAAGGTCATTCATATGCCAAATAAAAGCCGAAAATTATTTCGGCTTTTTTATAGGCGGCTGTCTTGTTCTGAAATACTAAAGTATCAAGCTGTGTAGCTTTGTTCAAAATTTCCTAGCACTGTAAAAAGTTGCTCAATTTTTTTCACCATAGCTATTAACGTGGCTTGATCAGATGTTTTTTGCCAAAATACTAAGTCGTTAGCTACTTCTTCCACGTAAGGTTGAAAGGTATTTGCTGAGCATTTAAAACCAGCATCTTTAGTAAAAATGGCTTCAAAACCTGCTTGGTTCTTCTCACGTAAATCACTTAACGTAGCATCGGCTGCCAATGATTTTTTTAAGATGATAGAAACATTTTCTACCAATTGTTGACTAACTGTTGCACTCATAATGTTTAAACTTACCTAAAATATTAACAGACAATTCTAATCGGTCTATTATGCCAAACTGAACGGTGTTTTGTTAGCTTCACCTGCAATTTCTCTGACAACTTTTGGCATTAAAAATCCTGGTAAAGTAGCCATCATTTGTTTCACGATGTTTTTTGCTGAGCTGTCATCGGTATCAAAATGTGCAACACCTTGTACTTTGTCAAATAAATGCAAATAGTATGGAGTAATGCCGTTATCAAATAATGTTTCGCTTAATTGACATAAAATATCGGCATTATCATTAACCGCTTTCAGTAAAACACTTTGATTTAACAAAGGAATTCGAGCTTCGCGTAATGGCTCTATGGCTTTTATTACTTGCTGATCAACTTCATTTTTATGATTAATGTGAAAGACAAAGGTGGCTTTTAATCGAGTATTTGCCAGTAAATTGACTAAAGTTTGCGTGATCCTTTGAGGGATCACTATCGCCATACGGGTATGAATACGTAAACGTTTAATGTGTGGTATATTTTCAAGTTGCTGAATTAACCACGCTAAATGCTCATCGCTTGCCATTAAAGGGTCACCACCACTAAAAATCACTTCATTAATTGCATTGTGTTGCGCAATATAAGTAAGCGCTTCTTGCCAGCGTTGTTTATTAGGGCTGTTATCTTGATAAGGAAAATGACGACGAAAACAGTAACGGCAATTAATAGCGCAACCTGCTTTGACTATCATTAATACCCTATGTTTATATTTGTGTAATAAACCTTCGGCAACTGAGTCGTGTTCTTCCAAAGGGTCGGTTGTAAAACCGTCAGTAGTAATAAATTCATGTGATAACGGCATCACTTGTTTTAACAAAGGGTCGTTTATATCGCCTTTTTTCATTCTAGCGATAAAAGGACGAGGCACTCTAACCGGAAATAATTGCCTCGCATTAAAGTGCGCTCGGTATTTTTCCGGACTAATATTGAGTGCTTCGAGTAGCTTTTCTGGATCAGTTACCACATTTGATAATTCTTTTTGCCAAGAAGTGTGCAAATTATCGTGAATTTGAGGTATTATTTGCGGCATTTCTATTTTCAACATTTAACTCTCTGCGTTAATAAAAAGAGAACACTCTTATGGCGAACTACAGTACTAATCAGTTCAAAAACGGTCTTAAACTTATGATCGATGGCGAACCATGCAATATTTTAGATAACGAAATTGTAAAACCGGGTAAAGGCCAAGCGTTTAACCGTGTAAAAATCCGTAAACTTATTTCAGGCAAAGTGCTTGAAAAAACATTTAAATCTGGCGATTCATGTGAAGGCGCTGATGTTATGGATTCTGAACTTGGTTATTTATATGCCGATGGCGAATTTTGGCATTTTATGAATAATGACACCTTTGAGCAAGTGGCAGCTGATGAAAAAGCGGTTGGCGATAATGAAAAGTGGTTAGTAGAAGGTGATCTTTGTACGATTACTTTCTGGAATGGTAATCCAATTTCGGTAGATCCACCTAACTTCGTTGAAATTGAAATTACTGAAACAGATCCTGGTTTGAAAGGTGACACGGCTGGTACCGGTGGTAAACCTGCAACTTTAGCAACAGGCGCGGTAATTCGTGTTCCATTATTTGTGCAAATTGGTGAAGTGGTAAAAGTTGATACACGTACCGGTGAGTATGTATCGCGCGCCAGCAAATAAAATTTTTACTGGCTAAAAGCTTTGATAACTACGTTATTGTTGCACTCGCATAAGAAACACTATGCTTCGATTACAATGCCTTGTTTTAAAAGTTTTTTTCTGCGTAAAAACTGTTAAGAATTTATATTGGAAAGCTCTCTGAATAGTGAGCTTTTTTGTTTCAGGATTGATTAACTTCTTGACGAATACTTATACGTAGATTTATCTTCTGGCCAGCCGCTTAAAGGGAACGGGTAGGTGTCAGAGTTAGCGGTAAGAAAATCGTTTATTTGGTAAATATAGTTATTTAAGCTTTGACCTAACACTTTTAGCCCAGAGTTAGCTTTTCTGGTCAGTAATAAAGAGAAAAATTGAAATATAGCAATTAGCGTGATCATAAATCGTGCAAAGCCACCAATAAACCCGAATAGGATCATAAATAGGCCGCGCATCCATACACTCGTATTTTGCCAGTTTTTAGTTGGGGTCGAATTTAAATCTCGCATCTATTACCTCTGTTCATATTTTCGCGTTTTATCAATACTCTGCAAAATCAAAACCAATTATTTTTATTATAATTTTCAGTGAATTACAGTTTTTCTGTTTGCTAAGTAATGTTAAATGAACTAAATCTCAGCACATTTGACCATTTTTTACTTTATTGTTTGTACGTGCAACTATCGATAAATAACCTTCCGAATGCGCGTTAAATAATAAAAAAACCTGCATTTGCAGGCTTTCGATAATAGTTATTAACATCAATAATTATTGCACTTTTTTATTCATTAAGTAGCGATCAAAATATTCAGTCTGTAAACTTTTTAAATGAAGGGTTGTGCCTTCTCCTTCCCATAAACCGTGACTGCGGTTAGGGTAAGACATAAACTGAAATTGCTTATTATGTTTCACCAACTCATTAATTAATCGCTCAGAGCCTTGGTAGTGAACATTGTCATCGCCAGTACCGTGCACTAACAATAGGTTACCCTGTAAGTTTTTCGCATGGGTAATCGGTGAACCTTGTTTATAGCCTTCTTCATTATCGGCTAAAATGCCAGAGTAACGCTCTTGATAAATAGTGTCGTATAAACGCTGATCAGGTACGGGTGCTAATGAAATACCGACATGGTATTGCTCTGGGTAGCGGAACATCATATTTAATGTCATTGAGCCACCACCTGAATGTCCCCAAATGCCAACTCGGTTGGTATCTATATAATTCCATCGTTTTGCCATCGCTTTTAAGGCGTCAGATTGGTCACGTGAAGATAATACGCCTACTGCGCCATACACTTGTTTACGCCATTCTCTGCCTTTAGGGGCACGAGTACCGCGATTGTCGATAGAAGCAACAATATAGCCTTGCTCGGTTAGCATTTGATCCCAAAGGTATGAGTTACCACGCCATCTGTCTTGTACTGTTTGCCCCCATGCTTCACCGTAAACGTAAAAAATAATCGGGTATTTTTTACTGGCATCAAAGTTTGCAGGGCGCATAATGTAACCATCAAGAGTTAACCCATCTTGTGCTTGAACCTGAAAGAACTCGTGGTCGGGTTGCTCTAAAGACGCTAACTTATCAATAAGCTTTTTGTTATCCATCAACATGTGTTTTTCTTGATGACCTTCAAGCTTAACTAATCGTTTTTGTGTTGGTTGCGTAAAAGAAGAATAAGAATGAATCGCCCATTGACCATCATCAGACATTTGATAACTATTGTTGCCTGCAAACGATTCAGGGGTAATTTGTTGATTAACGATACTGGCGTCTAGTTTACTTCTAAATAAATAACGTTGGCCGATATTTTTAGGGGATGCAATGTAATATAACCAACCACCGTCTTCATCAACCGCTTGTAAACTAACGGTATCAAACTCGCCTGGCGTTAAATCAAGCTTAGTGTTGCCATCGCGTGATATGCTGTAAAAATGTCTCCAACCTGAGGCCTCACTGGTCCAGATGAAATTTTTACCATTGTTTATCCATTTAGCGTCAGTAATGCCATCTAAGAAATGCTCATCTTTTTCCGTGTAAATTTTATTGACTTTTCCGGTTGCGGCATTTGCGAGATAAAGCGCGTTTCGGTCTTGTTTACGGTTAAGGTGCTGAACTAACACTTCTTCACTATTACCAGACCAATTCATGCGTGGGATATACATTTCACGTGAGTTGTTGGGCAGGTTAACCCAAGTGGTTTTCTGGTTGGATAAATCGATAATACCGACATTGGCTAAAGCGTTCGTTTCGCCTACTTTAGGGTAAGGAAATGACACAATAGTTGGATACAGTTCATCGGTATTGTTGATCATGTAAAAATCTTTACTACCACTGGTATCAAGCTGCCAGTATGCAATTTTTTCGCCATTAGGACTCCAACGGAAACCATCACGAATACCAAATTCTTCTTCATATACCCAGTCAAATAAACCGTTAATAATACCGTTACCCGCATCATGCGTTAATTGGGTGATTTTAGTAGAGGTTAGATTTTCTAGATAAATATTATTATCAACCACGTACGCTACTTTAGACGCATCAGGAGAAAATTTAGCAAACATCAAAGAGCTTGCTTTTACGTTTTCGCCGCCAAGTTGTGTGAGCGCGTTGCTCGTTAGATTTAACACCCAGTAATCGCCACGACTGTTCGAACGCCAGACTTTTTTACTATTGGTATAAATAAGTAATTTTTTTCTATCATCAGACCAAATGTAATTATCAATTGATAATGGTTGTTCTGCGCCTTCAGGCGTTAATTGCTCGGCACTCACTAATATTTTGCGCGCTAATGTTTCTGGATCGTATACAACAATGTCTTTTCCGATACTGTGATTTTTGCCATCTTCATCCGTTTTTGTTGTTGCTGACTTTTCAATGGCTGTATAGCCACTCCCATCAGCTAACCAACGAATTCTCCCAATTCTGTCTGAGCTAAATTCTCTATCTTTATAAATGCGTTCTAGCGTTAACGGGTTTGTTAAAGTCGTTTGCTGATTGTTATGTTTATCTGTACTTTGACAAGCGGCTAATGCTGTGAACATTACGGCTCCAACAAACCACAGTTTTACTGTTGTACGTTGCATAGTGTATTTCCTTTTTTGAATGGCGACACTTTAAATTGTATACAATATGTTGGCAATACTTTTTACTATAAAAAATATCCGAATTTTTCGTGTTTTTGTAAAGATAATTTATCGTTTTTCATTGAAAATTCTATTTTATCCCCCATTAAAAGAAGATTAATTCGCTCACTTGGCTTAATGGTTATAGATATGCAAAATGCGTTAGATATTTCTGGTTTGAAAAAAGTATATAAAGGCGGTTTTCAGGCCTTAAAAGGAATAGATTTAACGGTAAAACAAGGTGATTTTTTTGCCTTGTTAGGACCCAATGGTGCTGGTAAGTCAACTACCATCGGTGTTATTACTTCGTTAGTGAATAAAACAGCAGGCCAAGTAAAAGTGTTTGGTCACGATATTGATCAAGCACTTGAAGATGCAAAAAGTTATATTGGTTTAGTACCTCAGGAATTTAATTTTAATCAATTTGAATCTTTAATTAGAATTTTGGTGAATCAAGCTGGTTATTATGGCGTTGAAAGAAGTGTTGCTCATGAAAGAGCTGAGAAATACTTAAAACAATTAGACTTGTGGGAAAAGCGTAACGACGCTGCCAGAATGCTTTCAGGCGGTATGAAACGACGTTTGATGATCGCCCGCGCATTAATGCATGAACCAAAAATGCTGATCCTTGATGAGCCTACTGCTGGAGTTGATATTGAGCTACGTCGCTCAATGTGGGATTTTTTACGTGAGCTCAACAAGCAAGGAATTACTATTATATTAACCACGCATTACTTAGAAGAAGCTGAAATGTTATGTCGTAATATCGCGATAATTGATTCAGGTATTATTGTTGAAAACACTGATATGAAATCATTATTAGCCAAGTTGGATGTAGAAACTATCGTGCTTGACTTAAGTGTCGGTGGTGCAGAGCCAACACTGAACGGATTTTGTTATCGAATTATTGATGATCACACCATCGAAGTGGATGTAAAAAAATCACAGCGAATTAATGATGTTTTTAGCCAACTCACCGAGCAAGATATCAATGTATTAAGTTTACGTAATAAAAGTAATCGTCTTGAAGAATTATTTGTCAGTATCATAGGTACAGGTGCCAATAGCGAAAAACAAACACAAGGAGCGCAATAATATGTCGTCCGCAAGAAATATGATCGCGCTAAAAAGTATTTTACATAAAGAAGTTCACCGCTTTATGCGCATTTGGGTGCAAACCTTAGTTCCGCCTGCAATCACTATCAGTTTATATTTTGTGATTTTTGGCGAGTTAATCGGCTCTCGTATCGGTCAGATGGGCGGTTTTGACTATATGTCATTTATTGTCCCAGGTTTGATCATGATGAGTGTTATTACCAACTCATACTCTAATGTGGCTTCTTCGTTTTTTAGCGCTAAATGGCAACGAAACGTCGAAGAAATGTTAGTTGCACCAGTTCCAAACTGGGTAATTGTTGCAGGTTACGTTGGCGGAGGTATGTGTCGTGGCATCTTAGTAGGCTGTATTGTCACGCTTATTTCATTATTATTTACGGAAATTCAAGTTCATAATATTTGGATCATCATAGTTACGGTTGCGCTAACGTCAGCGACATTTGCCTTAGGCGGTTTAATCAATGCTATTTTTGCAGGAAGTTTCGATGATATTTCAATCATACCTACTTTTATATTAACGCCACTTACCTATTTAGGCGGGGTGTTTTATTCTATCACCTTGTTACCTGAATTTTGGCAAGGTGTTTCTCAAATTAACCCCATTGTTTATATGGTCAATGCTTTTAGATATGGTTTTCTTGGGATTTCAGATGTCAGTTTAGTGGCTGCTTTTTCAGTATTAGCCGCGTTTATTATTACCCTTTTTGTTATTGCTATGACGTTAATAACGAAAGGTATTGGTTTAAGAAGTTAATCACTTCAGTAATTAAGAATATATTGTGACAGTTAACAACAAGCCATTAGGTGATTCAAAAGAGATTGTAACTAACCAGCCAGGAATACACGAAAAACTGGCTGAAATAGTACAAAAGCATTTGGCACACCCATCGAAAAAACCTTTTCAAGCACATACCGTAGAAGCATTTGAGTTAGCTCATCGTCGCGTGTTAGCGCACCAAGGTGAAATTATCTTAGACTCTTGCTGTGGTGTAGGTCAAAGTACGCGATTGTTGGCCAAAAAAAATCCGCAAGCGTTAGTTATTGGTGTTGATAAGTCTGCTCATCGAATTGAACGGAATGACGAAGAATTAAGAACTTCAACCGATACCCATGAAGTTGATAATTTCATTTTAGTACGTGCCGATTTAAATGATTTTTATCGATTAGTTAAACAAGCGAAATGGCCTGTATCACAACACTATATTCTCTATCCGAATCCTTGGCCGAAAGCTAAACATGTTCAACGTCGTTGGCATGGCAGTGCTGTATTTCCCGAAATAATCGCTATTGGTAAAGAAATCATTTTAAGAAGTAATTGGCGATTATATTTAGAAGAGTTTCAGTTCTCTGCTGATATAACAGGAAGATCCGGTACCATCAGTCAAGTTAATGATGAGCAACCTTTAACCCCGTTTGAGGCTAAATATCAATTAAGCGGACAAGTGTGTTGGCAGTTATCTATTAAGTAAGCGGTACTTTACCAGCCTGTTTTAAGCAGGCTGATTGCTGCAATAAAGATATCCTTTAAAAATCTACCACTGTTTAATTCTTAGAATATTTCATGACGAAAAATGCTAATAAATAGTGGTTATTTTCACTAAAAAATAGTTATAAATTTCAATCTATAATTCTTCCTTTCGCTTATTATATTTTTAAAATTCAATTAAAACATGTGGTTATGATTTTGGCTTGTAATTTGAATAGTGGTTTGTAAGTTCAATTAAAGGAAGATTAAAAATGACTTATAATATTAAAAAAAATGTATTAATGATGGCCTTAAGCAGTTTAGCAATCGTAGAGTTAGGTTTTGTATATTTGGCGACATTAGTTGCATAAATACTATAAAAGACCAACGCATCGATGAAAATACAAGACATTTGACGTAAATTTTATTAAAGTGCCGCACTTATAACATCATTATCGCTTGCATTAATTCAAGCTTTGAACAGTGAATAAGTATGACGGGTAGCAAAAGAAAAGCTCAGGCGACTCAAGAGTCTTTGCATCGAATTTTTACCATTCCGGAAGCGCCAAATTCTACATTAGGGCGTATAGAGAAAGAGATCTCAGAAAACTTAGCCGGTTTTCTTGGTAATCATATTGCGGCAAAAGAACAATTGTTATCTGAAATAGAGAAGGATTTTGATTGTTCAAAAATACCGGAACAACCAACGTTTGTTTCCGATCACATGCATCACTTATTAGATAAGTTAGTGTCGCAATCTGTTCATACTTCCAGCCCTAGTTTTATTGGTCATATGACCTCTGCCTTACCTTATTTTATACTTCCACTATCAAAATTAATGGTCGGCTTAAATCAAAACCTCGTTAAAATTGAAACCTCAAAAGCATTTACGCCTTTAGAGCGTCAAGTGTTAGGAATGCTGCATCGCTTAGTGTATCAAAACGATGATAACTTTTATGATACATGGATGCATAGCGCCAATCATTCGTTAGGGGCTTTTTGTTCTGGTGGTACAGTCGCTAACATAACAGCGCTTTGGGTTGCTCGGAATAACTTACTCGGACCTGATGGAACATTTAAAGGTGTTGCTCGAGAAGGAATCTTTCAGGCACTCAAACATTATCAATATGAAGGCCTCGCTATTTTAGTGTCGAGCCGTGGCCATTACTCATTAAAAAAATCCGCAGATATCTTAGGGTTAGGGCAAGATAGTGTCATAGCTATTTCTACCGATGAGCATAATAAAATTGATTGCCAAAAACTTAAAGAAAAATGCCAAGCACTTGCCGCAAAAAACATACGTGTACTTAGTATTGTTGGTGTTGCAGGGACTACAGAGACGGGAAATATTGACCCATTAACTGAAATGGCGAAGATTGCTCAACAGTATGATTGTCACTTCCATGTTGATGCAGCATGGGGCGGAGCAACGTTACTCTCAGAGAAATATCGTCCGTTGTTACAAGGCATTGAACTGGCTGACTCTGTTACCATTGATGCGCATAAACAAATGTATGTTCCTATGGGAGCTGGGTTGGTTGTCTTTAAAAATCCGGCATCGGTGGCATCCATTGAACATCATGCAGAATATATTTTACGGAAAGGCTCAAAAGATTTAGGCTCTCATACGCTAGAAGGCTCACGGCCAGGAATGGCAATGTTAGTTTATGCTAGCTTACATGTGATCAGTCGTCCCGGTTATGAATTATTAATCAATCAAAGTATTGATAAAGCGAATTATTTTGCTGATATTATTGAGCAACACCCAGATTTTGAATTGATCACAAAACCAGAATTATGTTTATTAACCTACCGATATAATCCTAAAGTGGTACAAACGTTTTTAACGCAAGCGGATGATGATGCCCAAGATCTGGCAAATAGCATATTGGATAAGCTCACCAAATTTATTCAAAAACGACAACGAGAAAACGGTAAATCTTTTGTTTCTCGTACTCGTATCGAAGTTCAAAAGTATCGCGGCCGCAAAACGCTAGTTTTTCGTGTGGTTCTTGCTAATCCATTGACATCTAGAGAAATTTTAGAGGATGTATTGATTGAGCAAAACGAACTTGCAAAAGAAAGCCACACTTTCTTACCAAAACTGATCAGTCTATCTACTTCACGATAACGATATTTTAATCGTTTATTCTGAAAAATTTTATAAGGATTTATATATCGGTGTGATATCGATTAATCTTCTGATTTTTAGGATATTTTAACCTTCCGATTAGCGCTTGAAATGAAACTTTTCATTTCTTTTCGTAACATAAATCTTTCGATGTGCTTTCATTATGAAAGTGGTTGTGTAATAATTCAGTTGTGGTTACATTTTTCGGGAGTCGTATGATGCATATTGGAGAGAGTACAATGCCAGAAATCATTGAAGAAAATAAAACTGAAGAGTTATCAATTGAGCAGCAACTATTAGCCGCGCAAAAAGAAATTGATGATCTAAAAATTCAAATTATGTGGTTAGAACGCCCTTACGAATAAGTTCTCAACCCAACGTACGAAAACCGAAAGCTGTATGGCTTTCGGTTTTTTTATGCGTGCATGACCTTGAATGTACGAAAAAGCAGGGTATTATTCTTGATATTCTTACTTAATAAAAAATATTTACATCTATTTAAACCCTATACCTGCATACTGCATCTAAGTTAATAGTTATCAATATTTTTGAGAAACATTGTTTGGATAAGTCTAAAGTCATCGATGCAAAAGAGTTGTTCGTTGCTGATCATGAGAATGAATTAATCACTCGTGCTCAACAAGGTGATCAACAAGCTTTTCATCAGTTATATGAAACCTATCACCGTCGAATTTTTGCGTTGTGTTGGCGTATGCTTGCCGATAAAGATAGTGCTGAAGATGTTTGCCAAGAGGTGTTTGTACAACTTTGGCAAAAAATTGGTAATTTTCGTGGCGATAGTAAGTTTTCTACGTGGTTACATAGCGTTGCAACTAATATTGTTTTGGGTCACTTACGAAAACAAAAAAACTGGTTACAACGTATTTTTAGCATTGAAGAGCAAACCGTCACAGAAGCCAGTGTTGAGTTAATCGACGCTACTGTTTCGTCAGCTTTAGATGTAAAAATTCAACAATTGCCTGAACGAGCACGGTTAGTTTTTGTGTTATTTGCCGTTGAAGGTTACCGACATGAAGAAATTGCCAAAATGTTAAATATGGCAGTGGGTTCGAGTAAGTCACAATATCATCGAGCAAGAAATTTATTAAGAGAATCATTAAGTGAGCAGTTAGTATGAAAAAGCCTATTTCAGAAGCAACACTTGACGAGCAAGTGGAACAATTATCCAAAGAAATGTCACCTAAACGTGATCTGTGGCAGGGCATTGAAAAAGCTATAGCGGTGTCGCCTCGATTACCAAATGAAACATACCCGCAAAAAACTAAAAGGGTGCATTTAGCGTGGGCAGCTTCTGTAGTTGCTGCTGTACTGTTAACTTGGTTTTCGTTTAGTCCTCAAATGACAACATCACATGAGAACCTTGATTTAGCCAGTGTGATGCAAAAAAACTTCGAGCAACAAAAAACCTTGATGTTAACAAGTTTTGGTCAACCAGAATTAACACAACTATCTCCAGAAATGCAGCAGCAGCTTTTAGAGTTATCATCTGCAAGAGCAGCAATTTCTAAAGCATTAGAAAATGATCCCAACAATAGCGAATTATTAAATTTACTACGTTGGACTCAAAAACAAGAGTTAGAGCTGCTTAATCAGCTTTACAGTCCTCAATGGCAAACTATTTAGTAGGAAGAATTATGCGAATTATTATTAACTTGTGTGTTATCGCGTTAACCGCATTATCGTTACCAAGCGTTGCTGGGGAAAGCATTGATAAGAGCCTGTCGGTCGATGGGGCAACGAATATCAGTGTTGAAAATCTAAGAGGCAAAGTAAAAATTCTTGCATGGGATAAAAGTACCGTTGCGGTCACGGGTGAAATTGATGATAAAGCGGAACGATTCATTTTTGAAAAAGACGGTGCTTTTATCAAAGTGAAAACCGTGATGCCTCATCATATGAAAAGCAGTTGGCATGAACAAGGTTCAAACTTAACCATTCACGTCCCGAAACACTTACGTTTGGATTTTCAAGGTGTCTCAACTGATGTCATTGTGGAAGGGTTAACAAAAAGTACCGAGGTAAAATCTGTTAGCGGGAATATTCAAGTGAATTCCTTGTCAGAGCTTATCGAAATAACCTCAGTGAGCGGAGATATAACGAGCGAAAACTTATCTGGAAAAATTGATCTTTCATCAGTTAGTGGTGATATTTACGACAAAGCTTCTAAAGGGCGCATCAGTTTGAAAGCCGTAAGCGGTCATTTAAAAACACGCACCCAAGCGAATGAAGTTTTTGTGAATACCGTTTCTGGTGAAATTGACATAATGATGGGTGACGTTGATGAGTTAGTTATTTCAACAGTAAGTGGTGATGTAGATGGCGAATTATCATTAAATACCAACGGCTTAATAAAAATGTCGAGCGTTAGTGGAGATATTAATTTAGGTTTTACTAATGATGTACAGGCAAGTTTTAGAATGAAATCGAACGCTGGCGGCGATCTTGTTAATAAAATTACCCAAGATAAAGCAAAACACGCTAAGTATGGACCTAGTTCTAAACTTTATTTTGCGACCGGAAATGGCAAAGCATCCGTAAAGGCCAGTACTGTAAGCGGGCGCCTTAAAGTTTATAAAAAATAGTCTGTAAATAGAATGTATTTTAACACTCAGACTAGCCATTTAGTGACTAGTCTGAATGTTGCACCTTTTAGCAATATTCATCAAACCAGCTTTACTTAACCTTCATTCCTAATACATAATAAGGACTTTCATAATCCTTAGAATATTGCGGTGTATCCGTTAGTTTGATTTGGTAAACAGGTATTAAAATGGCCGACCGTAAGCCCTTCAATTTTTCAAAAGATAAAAAAAGCTTTACTCATGATGCACAAGTCGAAGAGTTAAAAGTGCCTCCTCATTCTCTTGAAGCAGAACAATCTGTTTTAGGGGGATTATTACTTGATAATGAAGCGTGGGATCGCGTTGGCGAAAAGGTGGTTGCTCAAGATTTTTATAGCCGATCTCATCGGATTGTCTATGAAACGATTGGCGCGTTAATTGAATTGGGTGAGCCAGTTGATTTAATCACTTTGTCTGAAGCCTTAGAAAATGATCAAAAATTAGAAGATGCAGGTGGTTTTGTTTATCTTGCTGAAATGATGAAAAACACGCCGAGTGCTGCCAATATTACGGCCTATGCTGATATTGTTCGAGAACGTGCAGTAACGCGTGAAATGATCAGTGTTGCGAATGAAATTGCTGAAGCGGGTTTTGATACACAAGGACGTAGTAGTGCTGAGTTACTCGATTTAGCTGAGACAAAAGTGTTTGCTATTGCTGAGCAAAGAGCCAATAAATCTGAAGGACCTGAAAACCTTAATTCTGTGCTTGAAAAAACGGTAGATCGCATAGAAAAACTTTGTGCGACTCCTTCAAGCGGTGTGACTGGCGTTTCGAGTGGTTTTGCTGATCTTGATAAAATGACAGCAGGGTTTCAAAAGTCTGATTTAATTATCGTTGCCGCTCGTCCTTCTATGGGTAAAACCACGTTTGCGATGAACTTAGCCGAATATGCAGCAATGACAGAAGAATATCCTGCGGTTATTTTTAGTTTGGAGATGCCGTCGGAGCAAATTATGATGAGAATGCTTGCCTCATTAGGACGGATAGATCAAACAAAAATTCGTACCGGCCAATTAGGTGATGAAGATTGGGCAAGGCTTTCATCAACAATGGGTCTTTTGATTGATAAAGGCAAAATGTATATTGATGATGCCGCGGGTTTAACTCCTACCGAAGTCCGTTCTCGATGCCGAAGAATTCATCGTGATCATGGTGGCATTAGTATGATCATGATCGATTATTTACAATTAATGAGAGCTCCCCAGTTTTCAGATAATCGAACTTTAGAGATTGCGGAAATTTCTCGTTCACTTAAAGCGCTTGCCAAAGAATTACAAGTACCTGTTATTGCACTTTCACAGCTAAACCGTGGTCTAGAGCAACGTTCTGACAAACGTCCAATTAACTCAGATTTACGTGAGTCAGGTTCAATAGAGCAAGATGCCGATTTAATCATGTTTATATATCGTGATGAGGTCTATCACGACGATTCTGAGTTTAAAGGTATGGCAGAAATCATCATAGGTAAACAACGTAATGGTCCAATAGGAAGAGTACCGTTGACATTCCAAGGCCAATTTTCTCGTTTTGATAATTATGCTGGAACCCACGTACTAGACGAAGATTAAACGCGAATGACACTACGAACGGCAACGGCAATTATTGATTTACCGGCATTAATCAGTAATTTTTGTTACATCAAAAAACAATCTCCACAAGGTAAAGTTTTAGCTGTTTTAAAAGCGAACGCCTATGGTCATGGTTTGGCTCGTATTGCCAATGCATTGTCAGAGTCAACTAATCAAGCCGACGCATTCGGTGTTGCTCGCTTAGATGAAGCGCTAGCATTAAGAGAAGCAGGCATCACAAAACCAATTGTATTACTTGAAGGTTTTTTTGTTCACAAGGATCTTGATGTTATTGCTGAATACGAACTGCAAACCATTATTCATAACCAAGAACAACTTTCATTATTATGCTCTGCAACGTTAGCGAAACCGATTAAAGTTTGGCTGAAAATAGATACTGGAATGCATCGTTTAGGTATCGCTCCTGAAGAGTTCAGAACTTTTTATGGGCAGTTAAATCAGAGTAAGAACGTGGATCCAGATATAATTTTGATGAGCCACCTTAGTTGTGCAGACAATGCTGAGAGTCAAGCAACACCCAATCAAATCGCCTTATTTAATCAAGTGACTGAGGGGTTGAATAAGAGTAAAAGTTTGGCTAATTCTGCTGGTATTTGTTTATGGCCAGAAAGTCATTTTCAATGGATCCGACCAGGATTAATGCTTTATGGTGTATCGCCGATTTCAGAACAATTATCAGCGAATCAACCTAATTTAAAACCGGTGATGACACTACAATCTAGTCTTATCGCGATAAGAAACATCGCGAAAGGAGAGGCGGTAGGTTATGGGGGAACCTGGCAAGCCCCCCGTGATACTACGATTGGCGTGATTGCTATTGGTTATGGCGATGGTTATCCGAGACATGCTCAAAATGGTACACCCGTTTTAGTTAATGACCGTATTGTCCCTTTAATTGGCCGAGTATCCATGGATATGATCACCGTGGATTTAGGTAAAAATTCGCAAGATTGTATCGGTGATATTGCAACACTGTGGGGTAAAGGCCTACCTGTAGAAAACGTTGCTAAGTGTGCAACGACCATTCCTTATGAATTGTTATGTAATATTAGTCGTCGTGTTCAAGTTACAGTGAAGTAATATTTTGATCACTCTCCATTGATGGTGGCTACTATGGTTCGCCTGCTTGGATGATTTCTATGCTCCCCTAAGTAAATACCTTGCCATATACCTAAATTTAATTTTCCTTGGCTGATAGGAATCGATAACTGGCAGCCTAAGGTACTTGATTTGATATGTGCAGGCATATCATCAGGTCCTTCATAGGTATGCTGGTAATACGATGCATTTTCAGGAACAAAGTGATTAAAATGAGTTTCCATATCACTACGTACGGTAGGGTCGGCATTTTCGTTAATGGTCAGTGATGCGGATGAATGTTTAATAAATAAGTGTAATAACCCAATATTTATAGTTTTTATTTCCGGTATATTAGAAGAAATTTTATCTGTAATTAAATGAAATCCTCGGCAGGGAGCTGTTAAGTTAATTTCTTTTTGTAACCACATTTTAAACCTTTTTCTATTTTATAACTGTATACATATAGACAATAAAAAAGCCTCACTAAGAGGCTTTTTTTGAATATCAGATACCGCTATTTATCAAAACTAAATTCAATATAAGCTTTTCCATGAGGAGAATTTAATGGAATGATTACGATAGGTCCATCAGCTTTATGCTTAATCGTGTGGTTTGATCCTGACACGACCATAGGAGTCGCCATATCAAATTCAATGCCTTTTTCACTCAGCATTCTTTTCGCGCCACCGGTAACCATATTGGTTATTTCGCCAACTAAATCAGTAATTTCATCGTTTACTTCATCAGGGCCTTCGCCGACCATTCCTTTCATGGTTGCAATTGCTAAAGGGCCATCGAAAGTAATGGATAACGAACCTTTCGTTTGTTCGCTAACCATGCCTATAAGGCCTGAAACATCGCCCATAGCCACTTCATCTTTCTTCAATTTGGGCTTTTCAGGTGTTAATTCCATTTGTGCCATAGTTGACATGACATTAAGCATTGAAGATAAAAACGGGTTAATAAACTCTACATTCATGAAGATTCTCAAAGCCTTTTCTTATACTAGTATCCTGATTTTGCACGCTAAATCACAAAATGTAAATCAATGAATACTAATTAATGTTTTTCGATAATAGCAACGTTATTCGATTCTGTAAAAGTGAAACTACCTTTTAATCCAGAGTCTTGATAATTCACAATATTTACTTGTTTGGTGTAAGTATCGACGAGTAAATCATTTTTTACCACTAATCCGGCCAATTTATTTTTAAACTGTGCTTCTTGGTAAATAATAACCTTACCTTTCATCAGTTCTAATCCTACCCAATTCAATTCAATTTTCTTTTGATGGAAATCAAGCTGAAAGTGATTATCGAAATACTCTTTAATGTATAAATCGTACTTTGGATGCTCAGGAGAAAAGTGCTCTTGTTTTTGTTCCGCAATCGCATTCTCAAGATCGTGAGCGGTAAATTGGTGAATAATTTCTATTGTTTGATTTTTTGGATTAACAGAAATTTCTGTTAATCCAAAAAAATATTTATGGGCAGAGGTCATCGCCCCATACCCAATCAGCAATAAAAAAAAGAATGTTTTTAATGTGTTAATGTACATTATTATTTATCTTCTTTTTTAACGTCATCTTCGTTTTCGTCAGCTTTTAACTCAACGTTAAAATCGCGCATCATATCTTTTTGTTTACGCTTGTAGAGTTCAAAACGAGACTTGATAGGACGAGCAGGCCAGTAATTGTTATTGACATTTACATCCGCTGTTTCCCAATTAGGATCAAGTGCTATTGAGGTAATTTCTTTATCGCGGATAAATAGTTTAGATACTTTATCCGTGTTTTTACGCCAAATTTCAGCAGGAATTCGGACATGTTCAACTTCACCATCATCATAAGTAATATCTAAAATAATCGGCATCACTAACCCACCTTTATTTTTGAAATCAACAATGTAGAAGTTACGTTCGTCAACTAGAAGCTCTTTTTCCCAATCCTTAAGTTTTCTCTGGCTACTATTGTAGCTGTTTCGCTTAGCATTAGTTGCAGTAAACTGGTCATGTTCGTTGTAAAAGTCTAACAACTCAGGTCTGTTTGTTACACGCAGTTTGTGACCTTTATTGCGTAAATCAGAAATAAAAGTTGGTTTTTCATTTTCTAAAGCACGTTCCCAAGCTTCTTCAACATCAGGGTTTTGACTGTTTGGACGATATAAGTGAATATCGCCAAGTGCTATATCAACATGATCCGTTGTGTAAAACCAACCTCGCCAGAACCAGTCTAGATCTATCGCTGATGCATCTTCCATTGTACGGAAGAAGTCTGCAGGAGTAGGGCGTTTAAATTTCCAACGCTGTGCATATTCTTTGAATGCAAAGTCGAAAAGTTCACGGCCCATAATAGTTTCACGTAAAATATTAAGTGCAGTTGCTGGCTTACCGTATGCATTATTACCAAACTGTAAAATTGACTCAGAGTTCGTCATGATCGGTACTTGGTTGTCACTTTTCATGTAGCTTGTAATATTTGCAGCATGACCGCGACGAGATGGATAGTTTTCTTCCCAAGCTTGTTCTGCCAAAAACTGTAGGAATGTATTTAGACCTTCATCCATCCATGTCCATTGGCGTTCATCTGAGTTAACGATCATAGGAAAATAGTTATGACCTACCTCATGAATGATAACGCCAATCAATCCGTATTTTGTACGTCGTGAATAGGTTTTTTCACCTGTTTTTTCATCTAATGTTGGACGATAGCCATTAAAGGTGATCATCGGGTATTCCATACCGCCAATTGGACCATGTACAGAAATTGATACTGGGTATGGATAATCAAAAGTGTATTTGCTGTATTGTTCCATCGTGTGAATAACTGATTCTGTAGAGTAACGTCCCCATAATGGGTTACCTTCATTCGGGTAAAAAGACATTGCCATAGTATCAGTGCCTCCGGCTTTATAACCTTGAGCATCCCAAATAAATTTTCGGCTTGAAGCAAAAGCAAAGTCACGCACATTTTTCGCTTTAAAATGCCATGTTTTAGTTTTATTCGAGCGAGATTTCTCGTTTTCCAACGCCTCGTCTGGAGTTACAACCAATACAGGCTTATTTGCTGTTTTAGCTTTCTTTAAACGGTTACGTTGTGTTTTGGTTAAGACCTTATTGGCATTTTGTAAAACACCTGTTGCAGCAACTATGTGATCGGCAGGAACCGTAATTTCCACATCGTAATCACCAAACTCAAGGGCAAATTCACCATTGCCTAAAAATTGTTTATTTTGCCAGCCCATTGCATCGTAATATGCTGCAGCACGAGGAAACCATTGAGCAACTTCATAAAGGTAGTTATCGTCTTTTTCAAAGTATTCATAACCTGAACGGCCACCCAGTACTTTTTGTTCGTGTAATTGATAATCCCAATTGATGTTAACTTCTACCGAATCTCCTTGTTTAAGAGGTTTTGATAAGTCGACACGCATCATTGTATTGTTGATTGTGTGCTTCATCGGCTTACCATTTGAAGCAGTCACTTGAGTAATATTATAGCCTCCGTCAAAAGCGTCTGACTTGACTACGTTTCGCATGCCTTTATAAGTAATTTTTTTATTAGGTGCTGTGCGTGATAAGTTGGTATTTGAGTTTCTTTTAAGACGATTTTGATCTAACTGTATCCAAATATATCGTAATGTATCAGGTGAGTTATTGGTGTACTCAATGCTTTCAGACCCTGTCAATCTTTGCGTTTTATCATCGATGGCAATATCAATTTTATAATTAACTTGCTGTTGCCAATATTGATGGCCAGGCGCACCAGAAGCGGTACGGTAAGTATTTGGTGTTGGTAAGTTTTCTTCTAATTGACGAAATTTATCATCGCTAATAGTGCTTTTAGCAAATACGTTACCGGCACAGGTAACAGCAAAGCATAATAAAGCTGATTTTATTGAGATTTTCATATCTTTCCAATTTTATGGCGGTTTATATTGTATAATATTTCTTTATACCACGATTACTTAATCGAGTTTAGAGCAAATGAATGATCACTGCGACGAGTGGTAGAATAAATAAGATTAATTGTTTTGAATTATTGACAGGACTGACAAGCACCGTGAGCTTCTATGATTTGATGGCTGATAGTAAACCCTTTTTTCGTCGCCATTTCTTTTAAAGCGTTATCAAAATCATTTGATTGAATTTCTTCAACATGACCACAGTCATCACAAATCAACAATTGTACAGGATGGTTACAATCACCAAAATGATGACACATAACAAAAGCATTAATTGATTCAATTTTATGGACAAAACCTTGCTGACTTAAAAAATCTAATGCTCTGTAAATGGTGGCAGGTTTAGCTGCAGGATCGGTAATTTTTAACTCATCGAGTAAATCGTATGCACCGATGGCATTGGTATGATTAGACAGTAATTTAAATACTTGTTCTCTCGTCGTGGTAAATCTCACGCCGCGTTTAAGACAGTAGTTTTTCGCTTTTTCTAGTAGGTTATCTGCGTTCATTTTACTAATTCTTATCGGTTTTCTGTAGTCTATCATAGTCAATATTATCAATATAGTTTCAAGCTACAAAAGCAAAAATCACTCTAAGACTATGGTTTTAGGTTTAAATACTTGGTGAAAATATCGCGTAAATTCCGTTTGTTTAACGTCACTTACTTCGTTTGTTAAAACATTATAGAGTGCGCCGCTGTTAACGAGTGTTTGAACATTTTGATTAAAGTGGTTAAGAAATGTCTGATTAGTGTCGGTTTTAGGGCACATCATATGGCCAACAGAATAAAGTCTTCCACCTTCAAGTGGATAAGAATACAATTTTGTCTGACTTATATTAGGCCAAAGTAAATCAATATATTGAGGATACTCTATTAAGTAGTCGAAACGATCATGGTTGAATATCGCAAGCGTTCTATTTAATTTTGTTGGAGTGCTTATAATTTGCTTTTCAGAAAGCTGGGATAACTGTTGATCGATTTTTTCACCTAAGCTTCTACCTGAAACAAGTCCAATTTTTTTATCTTGATGTGTGTTTAACAGCGCTAAAAGGTTAACTTGATTATATTCATTAGTAGGCAAAGGGGTTTTCGAATAAATCTGTAAACCTAAATATAATGCAAATGGTTGACTAAACAGATAATGTTTTGCCCGCTCTGAGGTTTTTAACATATCAGAATAGCAAAGGTTGTCTTGGCCAATATTTTCAGTAATGTCGGCATAATTGTCTACTAACTTAAATTCAAAGTCGTAACCGTCGAGTTGATCAAATAATAAATTGAGATTGTTCTTTAACGTTTGATTGACTGGGAGCACTTGTTGTTTATTCCCTCTGAGTAAACTGATCTCATCTGTTAAAATCACCATTTTTTCTTTATTTTCTTCAAAGGTATCAAGCTCAGATTTTTCGTATAACCCAGCATATAGTGTTTTTAATTTGCCCGATTTGCGTAACAAAGACATATTTTTGTCAAAAATATTTGCTAATTTTTGCCCGCGTTGGTTTTTTTGAAAAGCTATATATAAGCGTCTCGGGGGGAGTAATTCAAAATATTCAAATTTATCGGTGAGTGCTGTTGGTACATTATCAAGGTAGTCGATAAAAGTGTCTATCCGGTTATTTGCTAATAAAATAAACCCTTCATCAGCAGAATTAACTTTATATGTATCAGAACGATCGTTTATAAATCGCTCAAAATGATAGCCTCTCACCCATGAATTTGAAAAATCAGATAAATTATGAATGTTAGGTTTATTAGGGCTATCTTTGCGGTAAAAAACTAGAATAGGATCGTCAGTATTGATATACCAGTTAGGAATGATGGCATGTTTAACATCCTCTCTGAAAACGCCTAGTAATAAGTCGATTTTTTTATCCTCAAATGACTTTAAACTACGATGGAAGCTTTCAATGTTAACTTCAATATTTTCAGCGCCATAAATTTCGTTTAATAATTTAAAATATATACCGCTACCGTCAGTTTCAGTTACATCAGCCCATGCATCAGCGCCTACTTTAATGTTATCAGCGTAAGCAAAACAGCAAAATAAAGTGAAAAAAACGGCAATTAACTTCAAAATAGTCCTTGTCCTTTGAAAACTTCTTTAGTTAGTAAAATAGCTTAAAAAATATCCTTTTATCAATAATTATATGATTGAAGTTCGAATTATTGCGTTGTAAATAGTAAACGATAACAGCATTACTATTCTAAATTATTATTGTTATACACGTAGTTGTTAGACTTAATGGCTTAAGGCCGTTATTCTCATTGATACACCACTTGATATATTTATTCATATGAAACTTTTATGTTCTGTCATTCTACTGTTCTTTTTGTCTAGTTGTGGCAGCAGTACTTCCACCTCTGAAACCGAGTCAGAACAACCGGAAGCTGCTTATCCGCACGCTAGTTTTTATGTAAAGGTAGCACAGCCAGTGTCATTTTCAGATATTACCTCGCTTGCATATCAACCTTCGACAGAAACCTTATTCTATGGAGAGAAAGCACAACAATATGTTGAATATTGGCCCGCTGAAGCAAGTGACAAGGAAGAAGAGTTACCTGCCTTAATTTTCATTCACGGTGGCTGTTGGTCTAATGCGTATCGCATTGAACAAAGCTACCCTATTGCAACAGCAATGGCGTTAAATGGTTTTCATCTCTGGTCTGTTGAATACCGGGCAACAGGGGATCAGGGCGGCGGTTGGCCTGGCACGTATCAAGATATTGAGTTGGCTCTACATTTTATTTTTTCTACGAGTGAAAACTATCATAGCAACAGAAAATTTGTAGTACTTGGTCATTCAGCAGGCGGACACCTAGCACTACTGGCAAGCTCGAACCTTGAAAGTGAATTTAATACAGTTGGATTAGCCGCGATCACCGATTTGGTATCTTACGCTAATGAAGAGGGGAGCTGTAACTCTGCAGCCACTAGTTTTATGAATGGTTTGCCAGCGGATATTCCCCAACAATATGCACTAGCAAATCCACAATTGAGTCGATTAGCAGATGAAGTTTTTTTGTTTATCGGTGACACCGATCCCATCGTTGATACGACTCAAGCCGTTAATTCTGGTTTACCGTTTGAAATTTCAGCAGGCACAGGACATTTTGACTGGATTCATCCAGGCACGCAAAGCT
Organism: Thalassotalea castellviae; assembly: GCF_031846185.1. Classification (NCBI taxonomy): domain Bacteria; kingdom Pseudomonadati; phylum Pseudomonadota; class Gammaproteobacteria; order Alteromonadales; family Colwelliaceae; genus Thalassotalea; species Thalassotalea castellviae. Next base: position 48,441 of record NZ_JAVRIF010000010.1, on the reverse strand, counting down.
TTGAAAGCTTATTACATTATTTACTTAATCCTTAAAAAGTTATGACGGGTCTTCAAACAAGGTTGTAGTATTTCATTTTTTAATGACATGCTCTAAAAATATTACGTTTTTATCAGAGCTTTCCAGCTTTGAACGACTAAATCCATTTTTCTTCATTACTTTAATTGACCCAATATTACTAAATTCAACACCTCCAATTAGCGAATGGATGTCCGTATCTGAATACGCCCATTTAACTAATCCGTTAATCAATTCACTTCCATATCCTTTAGTCCAAAATGGTTCACCTAATAGGTAGCCAATATGCAAGTCTACTTGCATTTGTTTTACTTCATCTTCATAAAGAAAAACAAAGCCGATAATCTCATTGTTTGATTTCAGTTTTATAGATAGAAAAGTGCTTTCTGCTAGACATTGTTGCCACCAATGACTTGCTTCTTCATAGTTTGTAATTTTCTGCCATTCACTGGGGAGAGATTTAGTCACCGAAGGTGTTAACAACGTTAATACTTTAAGTGTGAATAGTCGTTTACTGTCTTCATCAAATTTTTGGGATTTAACACTGTTAATTTGTAGTCGTTCAGTATTAAAAGTGCACCTTTGGTATAATGGTAGGTTATCATCCATTGTAAATCTCCTCTGTTAAGAATCTTCCAAATATTTTTTAGTTCAGGTGCACTTCCTACTTAAAGTGAATCGATTGAATCTTCTTTAAAAGATTGTTTAAACTCCATTGTCATTTGATATCCTTTAATTGCCGGTACTGCAATAGCATTTAAGCAAAGTTGGCCGAACATGATTAAAGTTGCTGTAACTAATGCATCTAATATCCACGCGATGGCCGTACCACCAATACCGATATAGCTAGGCATAGATTCTAATGCTGGTATTGTCTGTAATCCAGTTATCCCATGAAGGGCTAAAGCAATCCAAAAACCAAAGCAGTAGGGGCATTGCCATGCTTCGTATAAGTATGCTAGTGGTCTAGGTAATCTTTCAATAATCCAGTTAAACCAGTTTCCCCAATCAGGTAACTTTTCCCAGAACAAGATATATATTGAAAGTCCCATAAGCGCGAGTGTAATGTTCATATTAATCTCCTTCAGTTAGTATTTTGCTTTATATCCTGTGATTATTGATGCAGTGGCATCTGGCTCACGGTGCTCCTCGTTAGAAATATTTGAGAAACCTTTACTCTTAAGTAAATTCACAATGCCATCTCTTGTTTTTAGTTCATGATTGCAAGAAATATGTTCACTACTGCCAGCTTGATCTTGGTTAAATTCAATAGATTCTTCCCAAAGGTCATCAACAGAAACGAATCGACCCGCGGGCTTTAGTATTCTTAGTACTTCATCGAGACCATCGTTAACATTTATCCAATGATGCAGAGTATTTACCGCAAGCACTAAGTCACAGCTTTCACTTTCAACGGGGATTTTTTCGGCTCCAGCATGTAAAAATGTGACCTGTTTATTATGCTTGTCCTTTACCGTGAGATTAGAGGCGATCTCAAGCATTTTAGGAGTTGGATCGATCCCAATAACATGACCCGTTGTCAGATTACTGGCAATCGCTCTAACAGAAGCTCCGCTACCGCAGCCAATATCTAAAACAATTTCAGAAGGTAATAAATTACAGAATTCAGGAGTCTTTTGATGAAGTAAGAGTTCTCCCCATTGTTCAACATAATCTTCGGTAAGTTTGTCACACCATGCACAATCAAGAAGCTCATATTTATTATCACTCATATTTGTTATTACTCATTGTTAGGTTTCCTAACTATTATGAATAATATAGTTAGTTTGTCAAACTATATTTTTGTGTATGGCCTTATACACATGAATTTCATCTAATAATTAATAGATAGTACTTTTACATAAGAAATGTTATTTTGTTAGGTAAGCTAACTAAGTGGTATTTGTTTAACTATGGATTTGGAAAATTCACTCATAAAATTTCAACGATTAATCTCTAGAAGATGGGATGTTCAAGCGTTTGAGAATAAAGAAAGTAGTTTAAGTTACAGTGAGTTTGAATACTTGTTATGTGTTCATATTGCTGAGAATGCAGAAATTGATCCCACAAGTGATAAACATGATGATAGTACACATTTATCAGCACTAGCTGCTGAAATGCAGGTACAAAAATCATCTGCAAGTTTAATGGTCAATAAACTCGAAAAGCGAAAGTTGATATATCGTGCAACATGTCAATATGATGCAAGAGCACAGCATATATTGTTAACTGAAAAAGGTCGAAAGTTGTTTTTGAGCATTCAAAGTTCTGTTTATAAGAGTTTAGAAAAATCTTTTAAAAGTCTACTGGAAGATGAAGAATATGATAATTTTGCTAAATCATTAGCTAAAATCTGTGCGACATATTCTAACGAAAATGATTAGAAATCAAACCTATCTCTAAGAGTAATTAATTTTGTTTTACCTCTTATAATTCCGTATAGTTAGCACAAAATTTCAGTTGTGCTAACTAACGTCTGAACCAGTTTTAAATATATTTATTTTAATTATATGATTTCACATAAACTCTCTGTTGCCCCGATGCTTGATTGGACTGACCGTCATTGTCGCTATTTTTATCGCGTTATGTCTAAACGTACGGTGTTATATACCGAAATGGTTACTACCGGAGCAATACTTTTTGGTAAGTGGGACTATTTAGCGTTTAATGAGCCTGAGCATCCCGTTGTATTACAGCTTGGTGGCAGTGATGTAAATGCGATGACGGAGTGCGCTAAACTCGCCGAGCAGAAAGGGTATGATGAAATTAACATTAATGTTGGTTGCCCGTCTGATCGTGTACAAAATGGGATGTTTGGCGCATGTTTAATGGCTGATCCCAGTTTAGTCGCTGACTGTGTGAGTAGTATGAAAAATGCAGTTAATATTCCTATTACCGTTAAATCTCGTATTGGAGTTGACGATCAAGATAGTTACGAATTTTTACATCAATTTATTGATACCGTAAAACCCGCCGGTTGTGAGCACTTTATCATTCATGCGCGTAAAGCATGGTTAAGTGGTTTAAGTCCAAAACAAAATAGAGAAGTACCTCCTTTAGATTACGGACGTGTTTATCAAATTAAACAGGATTTTCCTGAATTAGAAATTTCAATTAATGGCGGCATAAAAACGTATGAAGAAAGTCGTGAACATTTACAACACATTGATGGTGTCATGATAGGTCGCGAAATTTATCAAAACCCATATATGTTAACCGAAGCTGATCAGCAAATATGGGGAGATAATACCGCCATTAAAACTCGCCAAGAAATTATCGATGAAATGTGTGAATACATTGATGAATATGTTGCCACAGGTGGTCGTTCTTGGCATGTGGTTCGTCATATGTTGGGGATGTGTAATGGTTTACCCGGCGCGAAACAATTTCGTCGTTTTTTAAGTGAAAACTCAGGAAGAGAAGGCGCAAATAGCCAAATATTAAAAGAGGCTTTTGCAAAAGTAGGTGGTGGATCTTTTTAATTATTTTTCATCAATTGTCTTGATTTCGGGATATTCTTTCCCGATTTCGGGAATGTTGTCAGTCCCTTATTTAGCAATATCATAAAAATTTCACTACATAATGGTGTAATACACCAATTTACGCATTAGCATGTGGAAATATTTTAAACGTTTTTATTTTGTAAAAATTAAATTCATATACTTTTCAGGTAGTTACTATTTTTTTTATTCCTTGGCACAACCTTTGTACTACTTAGTGCGTCTTTATTATTAACTATGAAAGGGAAGTGCTAATGATTAACTTAATAACTGTATCTACTTTAATGATGTTACCGGCTATCACAATATTAGCTTGTTCTATGCTTGTCAGCATGTTTGAAGGAAGCTCGTTTAAAAAATAACACGGGTTTCTTTATCAACGTAACGCTTTTAAACCATCCACTAAAGTATTAAAGCTAAATAATCATCTACCTATTTGATGAATACTGTTACGGTTACTTCTTTTATTAGCACTTCTGCTCGAAAGTTTAACTTCTTACCGTTCCATTCCTATTTAATAAATCATCAAGCTTTCAATGTTTCTTTTTGTAATCCTATCGAGATATTGGCTATTTCAAAATGAATTTTTTAGCTTTGATAATCAATTTATCAGTCAACTTATCAGTTAATTTTATCAAGTGGTTAATTTAACCAATCAATAGGTTTATTAAACTAAATATTAGCGTGACATATTATGTCTTACGTTGCTCAGATTGTTAGTTTTTAATATAAGTCACTGTAATTTAAGTGATTGTATCTATTGGCACAAAGGTTGATATAGACATTGTAGTCGTAAAATTTAAATTGTTTTCAACTGAACTGAGCATAAAAGGAGAATTTGATGAAAACCATTAACCGCGTATTTGTCATTGTAACAATCGTTCTAGGAATAGGAACAACTGCCAGTGCATCTGCAAATAATAGCCGTATTGAAGATTCATTAAAGCATGTCATTGTTAAACAAAGTCAGCAAGTAAGTGAGCGTTTAACTGAGCAGTTACAACACACCATTAACGTTGAATTAAATAATATAGTTTTAAACGCTTTACCAATCATTAATCGTGATATTTCAACAGGACAAATTACGAATAAACAATTAGTAAGCAAAAATCAGTTAACTAATACATCAAGTATCGTTAACACCACAACAGAAGAAGAGTAGGGGTTTTATTATGGGTATGTTTTCACGTTTTACAGATATCATAAATGCTAATTTAAATAGTATGTTAGATAAGGCAGAAGATCCTGAAAAAATGATCAAATTGATCATTCAGGAAATGGAAGAAACACTAGTAGAAGTTCGATCTACTGCAGCAAAACATATTGCTGAAAAGAAAACGTTATCACGTCAAATCAAAAGTATTGAAAAAAATATTGCGAATTGGCAAGACAAGGCCCAAACAGCGCTTGCTAAAGAACGTGAAGATCTTGCTAAATCAGCTTTAGTTGAGAAACATAAATGTCAAACGCAGTTAGATGCATTAATGTCAGAGTTGACCGAGTTAGAAGAATTTTTAGCATCAGTACAAAACGATGGCCAAAATTTACAAAATAAACTCGCTGAAGCGAAACGTCGTCAAGACGCTTATCTACTACGTCAACAATCGGCACAAGTTCGCTTAAAAGTAAGAGAAAAAGCCGCGGTTTATAACATAGAAGATGCGATCAATAAGTTTGAACGTTATCAACAAAAAATTGATGAAGTTGAAGCGCAAGTTGAAGCATATGACATGACAAGTAATCAAGATTTAACTAGCCAAATTAATGCACTAGAAGCTGATGAAGCCATTGATAAAGAACTTGCTGAAATGAAGAAACAAGTTGTAAATGGCTAATAACCATGGAGGTTTAACATGGCAACCTTTACTTGGTTTGTTGTTATCGCCATGTGTATAGCTCCAGCAATTATTATGTTTATCACTGCTGGAGTTATCTCAATTTATAAGCATGCAACGGCATGGTTTACCACAAAAGATGAGGAAGTTGATCATGAGTTATGAACGTCATTATTCAGTACATAAAACGTTAACAAAAGATGTAATCCATAAAAAAGTATCAGGTGTGTGTGGTGGTATAGCTAAGCATTATGAATTACCGCGATTAGGAGTAAGAATTGCAGCCATTGTCGCGTTATTTTCGTTTCCGGTTGTGACTGGTGTTGCCTATATCGTTGCAGCTATGCTGTTGCCAACACGTAAGTAACATTAAATAAATTTATCATTACTTTACTATGTTCATTAAGGAGCGAGTATGTCATTTTTTAAATCGTTAATTTTAGCAATATTCGCGACCCTATTTTTAACCTATGTTTTAGGTACTAGTTTTATCGAAATGTTGGATATTGATGTCTATATGGGAGATGAGTTAATTGAACCTTTAAAGGCTATCAGTATCTCAGCAATAGTGGTAATGATATTAGTATTAATTGCCTTAGCTATTGTGTTAAGTGTTTTTGGCTCATTAATCTTTATCGCCATGTTAATTGTCGGTGGTTTTGCAATGTTAATGATAGGCGTATTCTGGCCAATTTTCTTGATTGCTGGGGTAATATGGTTAATTGCTAGAGATAAAAAATCAGTGCAATATCAGTAAAGCATCACCTTAAATAATAATAAATACAGGAAGTAAAATGATTAGAAAAATAATAGCCTTTAGTTTTGCGGTAACATTAAGTTTTGCCAGTTATGCCAATTTATCCGTTGTTAATGACGCTTTAGAAGACGGAGATGTTGTGACGGCCGAACAAGTATTTACACAGCTTTCAAAGGATGAAAAGGTAAGTTTACAAGGGCAAGTGTTGGCTGGTCGTATCTTGTTAGATAAAGGTGACAGCGAAGAGGCATTTGAGCATTTTGAAGCGTTACGTGATGACCAAACTGAAAATGTAGAAGTGAATTATTACTTAGGGTTAAGTGCTGTGATTATGGCGCAAAAAGCGAGTATTTTTTCAAAACTTGGTTATGCAGAAGATTTCCTTGAGGCAATGGAAAAAACAATTGCTTTGCAACCTGAGCATACTGGTGCACTTGATACGCTAATCGGCTTTCATTTGGCGGCGCCGAGTATTGCTGGTGGAGATAAAGGTAAAGCACTAATGTATGCGAAACAGTTAAAAAACATTGATGCTGAGCGTGGTATAGAAAAATTGGCTAATGTTTATTGGCAAACGGAAAAAGCAACTCTAGCTATGCAAACGTTACAACAAGGGCTAGAGGAGTTTCCTGAAAGCGCATCATTATATTTTACTCGAGCCACTTCATTTATGAAGGATAAAGCCTGGGATAAGGCACGTGAAGATTTAAAGTTGGCGATAAAGTATGCGCCAAATAATAAAGTTAAGAGTCGAGCACTTTATCAACAAGGTAAAACTTCTGCGGAGTCTGGTGAGGAAATTGAGTTAGGTATTAGCGCACTATCGCAAGCATTGCCTTTGTCAGATAAAGAATATAAACCTTGGATAGAATACCGATTAACGCAGCTTTATCTTCATAACAAAAACTTTTCGAAAGCAAAAGATTCATTGTCTAGGATCAACACAAGTGAAGATGATGAGTTGAAAAGCAAGGTTAAAAAATTGAAAAAACAACTGAAAAAATTAACGAGCTAGAAAATTAAAAATAGAAGCTTCAATAGATTGCTTCTATTTTTAAACGTTAATGAATGAAGGCTTATTTGTAGAAAACAGTTAATTGAAAAATGACGCAAGAATTTTTTTACAAGTATCTGTTTTCACTAACCTAGCAAATTCAGCGCCTTCTTTTTCAATAGCAGATAAAACTTGGCTTTGTGTTGCCTGTTTCATTAATGCCCTGCTTGTTTGTGTTGCATCTGCGGGTAAGCTAGCAATGTACTTAGCGGATTTCTTAGCTGTTAATAAAAGTTCATCAGCTAGGCAAATAGCATTAACAATGCCGTAATTATATGCTTGCTGACCAGTAAACAAATCACCTAAAACTAATAATTCAAAGGCTTTATTGTGGCCAATGCGAAGTGGTAATAAAACACTCGATGCGGCTTCTGGGCATAAACCCAATTGTGAAAACGGTAATTTAAATTTTGCGTCTGCTGTTGAAAATACCATATCGCAATGTAATAACATGGTTGTACCAATACCAACAGCTGGACCGGCAACCGCAGCCACAATTGGCTTGGTAAAACTAGCCAGCGTTTTAACAAAAGCAAAGGCTGCTAACTCTTCTTGGCTGTCGGCATGTTGAAGAAAGTCGGCAAGGTCATTACCAGCACAAAAGCAGTGTTCGTTGCCTTGAATTAACACACAATGTATCGAGGCATTTGTTTGCGCGTGATTAAAGGTTTCACATAATGTTTGATACATCACTGTATTTAAAGCATTTTTTTTATCAAAACGATTTAGAGTGATTGTTAAAACATTATTTTCTATTTCTGAGAGAATTAAGTTATCCATTTGTTATTAGCTTAGTTACAATACCAAGGTAACAATAATATGGATAAATAGGGATGTATAGCACCTAATGAAAAAATTAACTGATCAAATTAAACAAAGTGTGCCCTTGCTTGCTTTATTAGCAGGATTAATCGTAAATATTCAAGCATTTGCTGAAACAGTTGTTGTTGAGCATGGTTATATTCGAGCAACTATCCCTGGCACTACTGTCTCCTCTGCCTATATGGAAATAAAAAATACATCTAAGCAAGATATAGTATTAATTGGTGCAACCAGTAAAGTAAGTGATCGCATTGAAATTCATGAACATGTTATGAATGATGAAATGATGCGAATGCAACAGCGTGAATCGTTAACCATAGCTGCGAATGACAGTGTTGTGTTGCAGCCTTCTGGTTACCATTTAATGATTTTTAATTTAGCAGAGCCATTAAAAGTGGATGCAAATGTTGAATTAACGTTGCAATTTTCTGATAAAAAAACAGTAAACATTTTATTGCCGGTACAAAGTATTAAACGTAAAAAGCAAAAAGAATCCGCTCATCATCACCATCATTAGGAGCATATTATGAAGTCAATTTTTACCATGAAGTCTGTTAGTTCTGTAGTTCTCGGTATTTTCTTAGCGCTGTATTTGTTAGGTGTTTATTGGGGATTTGAGCCTGATGAATTTGATATTCACAGTGAAGTCACTAAAGCTGCGACAGCGGAAAATGTCACACCTGTTGTCGGTTATACAACCACAACCGCACTAATTTTAGTTAGTGAGACCTTATTAAACAAACCTGGTGGTTATTTAGCAAATGATGCGTTACCACCTTCAGTGTTTCTCGATAATATTCCATCTTGGGAGTTTGGTGTTCTAGAAATGGTACGCGATATGGCGCTGGTAATGCGTCAAGAGTTTAGCCGTTCACAATCACAATCACTTGAAAATACACATTTAAAAATTGCTCAACCGCAATTCAATATCGATCATACTAGTTGGGCAATGCCAAGTGCTGAGAGTGAGTATCAAAAAGCGATTAATGCGTTATACGATTATCGTAATGCATTAACTGATGTGAACAGTCAATCTGCACAATTTTATGCGCGGGCGGATAACTTAAGAGATTGGTTACAAGAAGTTACTAAGCGTTTAGGCAGTTATTCGCAAAGGTTAAGTGCAAGTGTTGGTCGAGAGCAGTTAAATGTTGATTTAGCCGGTGATAATGTAGCCCAACAATCAACGTATTCGTCTAACAACTTACAACTTAAAACAAGTTGGTGGAAAATAGATAATGAGTTTTATGAAGCTCGTGGAGCCTGTTGGGCGTTGTTACACTTTTTACGCGCTATCGAAATAGATTTCAATGACGTATTAGCCAAGAAAAATGCCAAAGTTAGTGTACAGCAAATTATTAGAGAGCTTGAAGCTAGCCAAGAAGCTATTTGGAGCCCTATGGTCTTGAATGGAAGTGGTTTTGGCGTACTTGCGAATCATTCTTTAGTGATGGCTAATTATATTTCACGCGCAAATGCCGCATTAATCGATTTAAATGACTTATTGAGTCAAGGGTAAAAATAATGAAAAAAGCTTTATTAACCGCCAGTGTATTAACTTTATTGAGCAGTACAACACAAGCCGATACTCTCGCTGGTTTGTATATAGGTGGTCAAGTTTGGGATAACCAAGCTACAGGCATATTTGGTGAAAGTAATAACCAAGTGAATTTTAATTTATCAGATGAACAGCAAGGCAGTTATTTTATCGCTGTTGAACACCCAATTCCTTTCATTCCCAACGCCAAAATAGCGAAAACATCTTTAGAAACTCAAGGGGTCACCACATTAGATAGAGAAATAACCTTTGATAATAATACTTTTGCTGAAGGCACGGTTGCTGATGCCGGTTTTAATGTCAGCTATGTAGATTACACTTTGTATTATGAACTTTTTGATAATGGACTTTTTTCATTTGATATAGGATTAACGGGTCGCGACTTTAATGGAGACGTTACCGTTTCAGCAACTGCAAATACTGCAGCAGAAGGTGAAACTCCTGATTATTCAACAGTCACTGGTCGATTATCAACAGATGAAATTGTTCCGATGCTTTACGCTTCAACGATAGTAGGTTTACCTTTTACAGGATTAAATGTATTTGCCGAAGGAAATTTCTTATCGATTGATGATCATACGCTTTATGATTATCAAGCTGGCTTAAGTTATGAATTAGTCGACAACCTAGCGGTAGATGTAAATATTACTTTAGGCTACCGCTCCGTTAAGTTAGCCCTCGAAGATTTAAGTAATTTATATTCAGATCTTGAATTTAAAGGCGCTTTTGTAGGTGCTGTAGTGCATTTTTAAAGGTTTTAGTGCACCTGATTTTTTGATTATTTTTTATCTGAAGGCATGGCTAAATAACATGCCTTTTTTATTACTATTTATTTGTTAAATTAAGTCAATCATACTTAAATAATATACACCGTTAACAAATCGTGACAGTTGTTAATGCTGTGTAAAATTATTATCCGATTACCCTTGTCTTTTCTTTATTGAAATGTGTATATTTAAGTAATGCTCAAAATATATTGAGCAATATTTCGTCTAATAATAAATTTAATTCAAATCTAAAAATGATAATAGGGACTTATATGAATTTTAATAAATCGGTAGTTGCTACTTTTGTTAGTGCAGCTATTAGTTCTGTAGCACTGAATGCAATTGCTGCTGATACTCTCAATGCACCAACTTATAAATCTTTTGATAATGTATTGACTCAAAAACAAGCTAAGCATTCAAATGTTGCTACGATCAGTGGCATGCAAAACCAATATGACGCGCAATTAGGTAAAACAACTTTTCAATGGGCAAATGTAAACCAAACTAAACCTGATTTAGGCGCCATTGCTGCAGAACAACAATTAGCAGTGGCAGCAGACTTTTATCTTAATAAATTAGCAGGCCAATCATCAGTAAAAAATGCAGTAGTGCAAACGGTTCTTGCTAATCAACATGACATTGGTCGTGGGGCTAAAATTGCGAAGTACAAGCAAGAAGTAGCAGGTATTGAAGTCTTTAATCGTGAATTCAATATCATGATGGATCCGCAATTTAATTTAGTTGCTTCTTCAGGGTACTTAGCAAATAGTTCAAGTCAGCGTATTTCTTCAATTATTAAAGACTTACCAAGTGCATTTGGTGATTCATCTAATGCAGTCAGTGCCGCTTTTGCTGAAATGGGTGGCGATACAAAATCTGTCGAGCTAGTGAAGCAAGGTTCTGAAGGGCGTTATGATAAATTTTCTGCTGCTAATTTATCAAACGGAAAGCAACTAATTGGTTCACCTAGAGCAAAAAAAGTATTTTTTGAACACAAAGGTAGTTTAATTCCTGCACATTATGTAGAACTGAAAACTGGCAATATAGATACTGTTGACGCCGACTATTTTAGTTATATTGTTTCTGCAAAAACTGGCGAAATATTATTTAAGAAAAACTTAACCAGTCATGCAGAGAAATTTAATTATCGTGTTTATGCAGATGATTCAGGTAGACCTTGGGATAGCCCTCACGGCAATAACATTCCACAAGCTGAAGGCGCTGAATACAATGCTTATTTAAGTGCAGAGTACTTAATGGCACCAATGGTAAGTTTAAGCACTGGTCCTATTAGTACAGGTGATGCTTGGTTAGCCGATGATGCAACAACAACACAAGGTAATAACGTTTCAGCTTATGTTGATGCAATAGCACCTGATGGTTTAACCAATGGTGACTATACCGCTGAAACCACAAGTGATTTTACTTTCGATTACAGCTACGATGAAGAGCAAGCTGAATATTCGTTAGATAATAGAAAAGCAGCGATTGTAAATTTATTCTATTTAAACAACTACTTGCATAATGATTATTATGATCATGGTTTCGATGAAGCTTCTGGTAATGCGCAAAATGATAACTATGGTCGTGGCGGTGAAGAAGGTGATGCGTTAAGAGCTGAAGTTCAAGATAACTCAGGTTTTGATAATGCCAATATGAGTACGCCTGCTGATGGTAGCTCACCACGCATGCAAATGTATTTATGGGAAACTACGCAAGCAGTTAATGGCGTTGATTTTGGCATTACTGTTTCTTCACATCCTGAGTTAATGTTAGATGTACTGCAATTTTCAAGCTTTGGCCCTGATGTCTTTGAAGTTTCTGGCGACCTTGTTCGTATTGAAGATGGAACAGATCCAATAAGAGATGGTTGTGAAGAAACCGTAAATGGTGCTGATGTTGCGGGTAAAATTGCAATTATCGACCGCGGTGCATGTAATTTCACGGTTAAAGTTAAACATGCGCAAGACGCAGGTGCTATTGCCGTATTAATTGCTAACAACAATGATGATGGCACGCCGGCACCTATGGGTGGCGCTGACGATACAGTGACCATTCCAAGTATGGGCATTAACTTTAGTGAAGGTGCTGCTTTTTATGAGTTACTTGATGCTAATGAAACTGTTTCTCTGACAATGTTTAAAAATGACCTAACACGTACATTTAAAGCAAGTACTTGGGATAACGGTATTGTTGCACACGAATGGGGCCACTATATTAGTAACCGTTTAGTAGGTAACAGTTCAGGTTTAAGTAATTTCCAAGGCCGTGCGATGGGTGAAGGGTGGGGTGATTTCCACGCGTTACTATTATTATCTGAAGAAAAAGATACAGCGGTATTAGGCAATGAGAATTACGATGGCGCATATTCATCGACTTCTTATGTTGCACCATTTACTTCAGGTATTCGCCGTGCTCCTTATTCGACAAACATGGAAATCAATCCATTGTCATTTAGACACATTGAATCTGGCATGGGTGCTGATGTTGGTTTACCAGGCACAAATGTAGCGTCTCCACATGCTGCAGGTGAAGTATGGGCTGCGACTCTTTGGGATGCTTTTGTTGCTTTAGCTAATGCGGAAAGTCATACTTTTGTTGAAGCTAAAAATATCATGAAGGATTACTTGGTCGCAGGGTACAAGATGACGCCAATGGCGCCGACTTATACTGAAGCGCGTGATGCAATCTTGGCTGCAGCCTATGCAAATGACGTAGAAGATTACAAATTAATTCTAGCAGCATTTGCCAAACGTGGTATGGGTGTTGGAGCTATTTCTCCAGATCGTTCATCAACTGATAATAGCGGTGTCGTTGAGTCATTTGAAACCGATTTAGCTGTATTCAACGTTACTTCTCATACACTAGACCTTGACTATGAAGGTATGATGACAGGTTACTGTTCATTAGATGGTATTTTAGATAAAGGTGAAACTGGCACTGCTTCATTTACCGTGCGTAATACAGGTAGTAAAGCCCTAACAGGTGTTACAGGTGTTATCGAAGTTGTGAGCGGTCATGATGTGACGTTTGCTAATGACGGCGTAGTTACCTTTGGCGATGTTGCAATGTTTGAATCATCAACAAGTGCACCAATTGAGTTTACTTTAAATGATGCTGGTACTGGCGATGATTTAGAATTGAAAGTGACTTTCCCTGATCTTGAAGATGGAGCTCAAGCCAATGATTACGGTTTGGGAATGATTGTAAACATCGATTTTGAAGAAAATGAATTCACTAATTCAACTCAAGTTAACTCATTAAATACATTAGCCACATTACATGACTTCACGGAAGTAGTAATGGTTGGTGGTGACTTAGCGAAAGGAACCTTTGGTGTAGACTGGTGGGATGCAGGAAAAACTGATGGCATGATTGCCTCATCTGCACATACATTTGAATCTGATGTTGCTTATCAAACACGTACTATTAATGTTGGCTTTGACGGTGAATTTACCATTCAATGGTGGCATCTATACAACCTAGAAGCTGATTGGGACGGTGCTGCTGTTGAAGTTAGTGTAAACGGTGGTGACTGGGTAGATGTTACTGAGATGGGCGGTGAATTTTTAGGTGATGGTTATACCAATACCTTATTAGATTACACAACTTCAGCATTAGCTGATCGTGATGTTTTCTCAGGTATTAACTATGGTTGGGAAACACTTAGCTTTGGTGAAACATTAAATGGTAACCAAGTGCAGTTTAGATTCCGTCAATCAACAGATGGTGCTTTTGTTCCTGAAAGCTTTTCTGGTTTTGCTGCGGGTTGGTATATCGATGATATGACCTTCACAAATACACAAAATAGTATTTTCTCTTCTGTGGTTGCAGGTGATACTTATGCTTGTGATAACCGTGCTCCTAATTTAGTCAGTATCAGCGATACTATTGCGGTAAATGAAGGCGGTGCAGTTAACTTATCTGTTGAAGGTAGCGATCCTAATGGTGATGCATTAACTTATAGCTGGACACAAACCGGTGGTATCGAAGTAACTATGACAGGTGCTGATATGGCGGATATGTCATTTACGGCTCCTGAAGTTACAGGTGACCAATCATTAGAGTTTACTGCGACTATTAATGATGGAACTGACAGTGTTAGTGAAACGGTAACTGTAAATGTTAAAGACACTACAGTTGTTGATCCTGGTCCTGTAACGGGTAACACAGGTGGTGGTTCAACTGGTTGGTTAAGCTTATTGTTACTTCCATTAGCAATGTTACGTCGTCGTAAATAAATAATTGCTAATCTTTATCAAGGCTGGTTAATTTAACCAGCCTTTTTATTTTTTGGAGAAAAGTATGAATATAAAATTAACGGCTTTATTAGCTGCTTCACTTTACCTGCTAGTTGCGTGTAATAATCAAGCTGAGGATAGTAAGGAAACTAGTAAAGAATCAATAAAAGAAGCACAGACGCTTAGTACACCAGAAGAAAAATCGAGTGGTGAAAACGTAGCCAGAGATAAAGTGAGTTTGAAGAGTAAAAACCTTAGCATTGATAAAAAGCTAGTCGATAAAAACCAAAAAAAATCTTTATTGATCAATGGTGAAAAATTAATAGTGCATAGCGCCGTGCTCGCAAAAGGCACAAAAGTTTATAGTCCATCAATTCAGCAGGTAGGAATAGTCAAAGGAAACATAGTAGTTGTCACATCAACATTTGATATCAACCAATTAACGGCAGCATACAAAATAAGTTCAATCACTGAAATCGCAGAAAATACCTTTCAGTTAACACCGGATGATTCTGAAGATTTGTATCGTTTTTATCAATCATTGCAAAACGCCCCTGAAATAGAGCAAGTAGAACTTTCAATAGATTACAGTAGGTACCCTCCTAGAGCGGAAAGTTAAACAAGGCTTATCCGCAATATAACGATGAAAAAATTTGATAAAAGTGTTTCCTGCGATGTGCGAGTGTAAATAATTATGTTGTTAAGTTACTTGTATAGTTAATGAAAAATTTAGTTATAAATACAATTAATTAACGGAAATTATTACCTGTCGTGACGTAAAGGTGCCGTCAAATATTGACATTTTTTATTACATTCATCGCGTTCTTAAATACAACTTTCCCAAGAATTACCGCCACTATTAATAATAGAAACAGAAGATATTAATAGCGTTTTCAGGTTTAATTTTAGGAGAGTAATTATGAATATTAAAAAAATGGTTTTAGCTACGATGATAACCGCAGGTTTATCGATGACAACTCATGCGACTGATTTATCTGCAGGCGATAATTCGATTGCGACAGAACTTTGTATGGTCGCCGCATCTGGTAATAGGGCGGCAATGGTTAATCAGATAAAAGCGTCAGGTAAGTCTATGCAATTTATCGCTCAGCATATCAATTGTAATGGTGAAAATATTTTAGCGTTTGTTGAACAACATGGTAAAAATGCACAAAATATGCTGAAAGTTTTAGACAGAGCCTCTCATGATGTTTCGATTACGGATTTAGCTAAAAACACCATAAAAGAATAGTGAGTTATGCTCACTGTGAAAGATTAGCGAGTGAGAGACATGCTTTACTTGGTAAATACTTAAGTTTGACAATAGCCCGTTAACCGTAAATATTGTTTTTACCGTTAACGGGAAGTCTATCTATCTTTGAGCAGTCAAATTAAGCAGCAGCATTGGTGCTTTCAAAGATTTTATCAGCAGAAGCCGCAACAAACCCTGTATATAGCTCGCCATTTTGTGCAGGATATCGCTTGGCAAATTCATAAAAGCATGAAGGTATAGCAACTGTTTCATCTGAAAACTCAACGACGGCTTTATCAGCAATTGTTGAAGATTGCTCTAGCTTAACTTCACTATTCCCCTTTATTTCACCGCCAGTACTGTTTAAGGTGAAACCTGCTGCTTTTAACGTAATGTTGATATCTTCAAGGTGTTCATAATTGGCTAAATGATTAATGCTAACCGTAAAGTGGTTGGCACGATAACCCCAAGCAGCAAGCCATGCAGCATATTCACTTTCGGCAAGCAAAGTTTGATAGTCAACAAAACTTAATGGCCATTGCTTACCTGAATATAAGAAACTCGGATCTGCTATCACCGACTCATCAAGAGAATCGACTAAGTTATGGATAATTTTTTGAACGCTTGGAGAAAATTCTTCTACTAATAATTCGCTGATAAATACTTTAGGTAATGTTTTATCGCTATGTTCAAAATGCTTTGCGTAAAGTTTTTTCGCTTCGAAATGGTATTCACCACATTCTTTATAACCTAATGCGATTAAATGCTGAGATAGCTTTGCAATGCCAACTTTTTCAATATTAAAGGTACGATAAGCAACATGATCATTGATCAAGTCGCTACCAGTGCCAAGTATTTGATGGATTTTTTCAGCGGATGGCGTCACTTCAAGATAGTTTTGCCAAATATTATTAAAAAGTTCGATTACTTGAGTTTTCATTGATTGTTCCTACGACGAAATAATAAAAAATTTTGAATATAATTTTTACCAAGCAATGATGAGTGTGAGCTATTTACTGAATGAGAAACAACGAGGACTAACCATTGCAGGCAATGGTTATATTTGATCTATATTTTTAAAGAAGCTGGGTTTAACGCCAGCTACTTCTAGTGTTTGCACGCTATACATATTATTTGATGGTTAAACCGGGTGATAACGTGGCAGGCATAACCATTTTGTCAGCTTCAACGGAAGCTACAGGGTATGCACAATAATCTGCAGCGTAATAAGCGCTAGCTCTATGGTTACCGCTATCGCCAATACCACCAAACGGTGCTGCACTGCTAGCACCTGTAATTGGTTTGTTCCAGTTAACAATACCAGCTCTGATGCGTTTAAAGAAATGCTGATAATCAGCTTCATTATCGGCTAATAAGCCAGCCGATAAACCAAATGAAGTATTGTTACCTTCATCGATGGCTCGGTCAAAATCACTGTAACGATACACTTTTAATAAGGGGCCAAAGTGCTCTTCATCAGGCATATCAGTAATATTGGTGACATCGATAATACCTGGAGAAACAAAACCTGTGCCTGCTTCTTTATGTTCAAGTGACAATAGTGCTTTACCACCAAGTTCTACTAACTGATTTTGAGCATGAACTAAACCTAATGCTGCTTTTTCTGAAATCATCGAACCAATAAATGGTTGTTCTTCATCGTCATAGTAACCAATTTTAATGGCCTGAGTTGAAGCAACAAGTTTCGCTAAGATCGCGTCGCCTTGAGCACCTTTTTCGATGAATAAACGACGTGCGCAAGTGCAACGTTGACCGGTGGTAATAAACGCCGATTGAATAATGTCGTGCACAACCGTATCAATATCAGCAACACCTTTTACTATTAATGGATTGTTGCCGCCCATTTCTAGCGCAAGAATTTTACCTGGCTGGCCACCAAATTGTTCGTGCAAAAATTTACCTGTGGTTGAACTACCAGTAAAAAATAGGCCGTCAATTTGTTGATGATTGGCAAGTGCTTTACCTGTAGTTACTTCACCTTGCACCATATTAATAACACCAGCGGGTAAACCTGCTTTTTGCCACAGCTTTAACGTTTCTTCTGCAACTAAAGGCGTTAATTCGCTTGGCTTAAATACAATCGTATTACCTGCAATTAACGCAGGCACGATATGGCCATTAGGTAAGTGACCCGGAAAATTGTAAGGACCAAAAACAGCCACTACACCATGCGGTTTATGACGAATAAAAGCTTTTGCGCCTGGCATAGGGTTTTCAACTGTCCCAGTTCTTTCATTATATGCTTTAATTGAAATGGCAATCTTACCTACCATCGCACCCACTTCAGTGCGGGTTTCCCATAAAGGTTTACCGGTTTCTAACGCAATGGTTTTAGCTAAACTTTCCTTGTTTTCAGCTAATAACTCAGCAAATTTTTCAGTTAATGCAATTCTGTTTTCAACGGTAGTTTGTGACCAGGTTTCGAATGCGCTACGAGCGCTTTTTATGGCGGCATCAACTTGTTCCGCCGTCGCGCTTTTTCCTTGCCAAATAACCTCATTTTTTGCTGGGTTTACTGATGAAACATCATCGCCTTGGCCATTGAGCCATTCGTTATTAATAAATTGTATTGGGTGCGTCATATTCTTTTCCTCATCACTCTCAAATATTTGTATAAATCTATGTTTATATTGATAAATAAAAGAGTTAATTATTTAATTTTGTATTAAGCGTATCCAATCACCTTCGGTGACATTAAGCGCATTTGCTGTTGCTAAGCTTATTACTGCTTGGTTTGCTGTTTCTCTCAATAATAAAGGTGCTTGAACTGCCCTAAAATTAGCAACATTCGTGTTACAAATAATGTAATTATCATCAGAGGTAACTTCGCCAATAAGTACCTGACATTTATGACTTTCATTTACTGACTTGATAGAATTTACTTGTGCTTCAACCGTTGGGCCACCGTCAAATATATCTACGTAGCCACGACGACAAAAACCTTCCGCCTCTAATAACCGTAATGCAGGCACTGTTTTTTCATGCACTTTATTGATCACTTGTTGCGCGTCTTTACTAAGTAAGTTGACGTAAATAGGGTGTTTAGGCATGAGCTCTGCGATAAACACTTTTTTTCCTATGCCGGTTAAGTAATCTGCCGTTGGAAAATCCATGGAGAAAAAATGTTCTTCAAGCCAATTCCAAAAAGGTGAACGACCGTTATCGTCCGATACACCACGCATTTCTGCAATCACCGTTTGTGAAAAACGCTCTAAATGTTCAGCAATAAATAAAAATCGCATTCGAGATAAGAATCGACCATTATTATTCTTACGATGGCTCTGAGATAAATATAAAGTGCAAATTTCAGAGGCACCGGTATAGTCATTACATAACGATAGCGTTTCGACGGTGTTGTAGATATTTAACTCGCGCGAGCTATGCACAACTTTACCTAAGTGATAATGGTAAAATGCATCATCTAACCCTACCGCAGCTTCAATACCACTAGTGCCGACAACTTCTCCGGTTTCAGTATCTTCCATGACGAACAAATACCCTTCGTTTCCGGGGGCTTTTACGTCTTTATTGAAAGATTCTTCAGCACGATTTATGCGTTGTGTTAATAATTCTTCATTGACCGGTAGTGATGTAAAACCGTGTCCTGATTCTATTGCAATACGGTGTAAAGCATCGTAATCGCTAAGCTGAATAGGGCGTATAATAACCATAAATAAATCTCAATGATGATAAATGACGCTCAAGCATTATGTGTCTTGAGCGTTACAGGAATACTACTTATTGAAAACTAAGCGTTAACAATGTTTGCAACGGCTTTCTCAAATCGAGCTAAACCTTCAGTGATGTCTTCATTTGGGATCACTAGAGATGGAGCAAAGCGAACAATGCTTGCACCAGCAACTAATGTCATTAATCCTTCAGACATAGCGGCATTTAAAAAGTCTTTCGCTCGACCTTGATATTTTTCATTTAATACCGCGCCAACTAATAAACCTTTACCACGAATTTCGCTAAAAATATTGTGCTTCTCGTTAATTGCATTTAAGCCATCCACGTAAAGTTTTGCTTTTGCTTTTACGCCATTTAAGACTTGTGGATCGTTAACGGTATTAAATGCCGCTTCTGAAACCGCACATGCTAATGGGTTACCACCGTATGTGCTGCCATGAGTACCAATTTTTAAGTGTTTAGCTATTTCAGTCGTTGTGATCATTGCACCGATAGGGAAACCGCCGCCTAACGCTTTAGCAGTGGTTAAAATATCCGGAGTTACACCTAATCCCATATAGGCATATAAATCGCCGGTACGGCCAACACCTGTTTGTACTTCATCAAATACCAATAAGGCATTGTGTTCATTACATAGTTCACGTACACCTTTTACAAACTCATCAGTAGGAGAAACAATACCACCTTCGCCTTGTAGTGGTTCCATGACTACAGCACAAGTTTTATCTGAAATAAGCGCTTTAACACTTTCTAAATTATTGTATTCTGCATGATATACATCACCAGGTTTAGGACCAAAACCATCTGAATAAGCCGCTTGACCACCAACAGTAACGGTAAAGAATGTACGACCGTGAAAACCTTGTTTAAAAGCGATGATTTGGGTTTTATCTGCTCCATGAACATCAAGTGCCCAGCGACGAGCAAGCTTTAAAGCGGCTTCGTTCGATTCAGCGCCTGAGTTAGCAAAATACACTTTATCGGCAAAAGTGTTATCTGTAATGTTTTTTGCTAAACGTAGTGCTGGTTCGTTGGTCATTACGTTTGATAAATGCCAAATTTTGTCCGCTTGTTCTTTTAAGGCACCAACTAAAGCCGGATGACAATGGCCTAAACAGTTAACTGCAATACCACCAGCAAAATCAATATATTCACGACCTTCCTGATCCCAAACACGTGAACCTAATCCGCGTACAGGAATCACTGCCGACGGTGAATAGTTTGGTACCATTACTTCATCAAATAGTTCACGGTTTACAGTATTTTGGTTGCTCATTGTTTACTC
Source organism: Thalassotalea castellviae (assembly GCF_031846185.1). Taxonomy (NCBI): domain Bacteria; kingdom Pseudomonadati; phylum Pseudomonadota; class Gammaproteobacteria; order Alteromonadales; family Colwelliaceae; genus Thalassotalea; species Thalassotalea castellviae. The sequence continues at coordinate 27,641 of NZ_JAVRIF010000010.1, read as the reverse complement.
CTAATATTGAGAATGTTATCTCGGGTAATTTCAAACGGGATTTTCTATAGTTGTTGGCCGTTTATCTGTATTTTTAATGGTAATGTTGACTTCATGGTGAACCATGAAGAAAGCAATATCATTATAGTTGATTAATTGCAGCGCATTATGACAGATAAAATTAGACTTGTCTTGCTTGGATTCGCTTAAAGCCCTTGTAAAATAAGGGGTTGGAGGGTTTTATTCAATTATAGTGCATAACTATAATTTATCAGGAATTGCGATTAATTTAATCAATCACGTAGGAAAACAGCTTGCTTGAACAATAAAAGCAATATTTATTAAATTCATAAATACTCAAAAAAAAATTGTAAATATCGGCTTAATATTTACTTAAAGCTGAGTTTAATGTGATCAATATCCGCTTTCTTTAGCAAAGTAACTTCTTTGGATGTGACATTAGCAGCATTAAGTAGGATCTTAGACTCTTCGTTTTCTATTAACCCTTCTTTCGCTAAACTTCTAAACGCAACATAGGCTTTAGCTTTAACGACGACTTGTGCAACGGGCGACATTTTGTCAAAGTCTGCGGTATAAGCTATATCAAATAAAGGTTCGGTAATAGCTAAACGATCGAAACGCATGAGTTCGACTAAATCTGCGGCGATTTTGCTGTTCCGACTAATTAATTGTTCCAGTAGTAACTCAGGTGATACTTCAAAATCAACTAACACATCATGTAAACGTTTATCACGAGCATCATAGGCTGCTTTAAGTTCTTGTTTATATAACTCGTTATAGGTTTGTAAAAAGCAACGGGTAACCGCTAATAAACCTATGTTACTTAACATACCAGCAGAAAATGCCGTAAAGGGGTCAATATCATATTCCTCAGCCAATTTTTGCGAAGCTAATGCGACAGATAAAGCATCATTCCATAACTTTCTTTTCATTAAAGCAAAAGGCGCGGTACTGGTTGGAAGCCAATGTTTTAACATAAAAGTTGGCATCACCAGTTTTAAATTCTCAAGGCCCACATAAGTTAAAGCCAAATTCGGGTCGCTTACTTGTACATCGGCACGTTTGCGATATTGTGGCTTGTTGACTAAAGCTATTAACTCATCGGCTAACCAAGGAAGTGACTTTACTAAAGGAGAAATACGTTTTATCGAAGCCGCTCTAACCGATAATATCTCCATAATGTCAGGAGCTGCATCTTCGATATGAAGAATATTGGCGTAGAGATTTTCTTTATTATCAAATTCATTATTTACTTTAGCGGTTACTTGCCCATAAAATTTCGCCATCATTTGCGTTTTAAAATGAGACTTTCCATGTTCTTCAATAATACGAGCTTCGTTTGCCTGTTCTTCAACATCCAATAATTTGCGACGACGATTCTCCTGTTCACTGTTTTGTTTTGCGATAAGGGAAGTCGGGTTACCTTTATGCTCAGCAAACTCTTTGCCTAATGTTAAGCTAATTGCTCGGTGGTAAATTGGTGAAACATTATCGTTATCGTCAAATATATGCATTGGTTCTTAAAGGTGGTTAATTAAATTTATAGTCATAGAAAGTATCGGCAAAATTAAATTTTTCATTAATTATCTTGATATTACATCAGAACAACGTTGAATAAAATTTTTCAATAGCTGACTACCTTGCTCGGTTAATACGGACTCGGGATGAAACTGAACACTCGCAATGGCAAGTGTTTGGTGCTCTATCGCCATAATTTCGTCCATTTCTTTATTTTTAGTTTCAGTCCAAGCAGTAATGGTTAACTCATTTGGAAAATCTTGATGATCGACTATTAAAGAATGATAACGTGTTACGGTTAAAGGGTTATCTAACCCTGTAAATAAACCTCGCCCATTATGAACGATTTGGCTGATTTTACCATGCATAACTTTTCGAGCTTTTTTTATCTTAGCGCCAAAATGTTGAGCAATACACTGATGACCTAAACACACCCCTAAAATAGGAATGACACCGGCAAATTTTTGAATGATTTGCAATGAAATGCCAGCCTGATCTGGGTCCCCAGGACCTGGAGATATGACGATTAATTTAGGCGATAATTTTTCAATTTCTTCAAGGGTAATTTTATCATTACGGTGAACTTCAACCTGTTGTCCGAGCGCTCGAAAATAATGCACTAAATTAAATGTGAACGAATCATAATTGTCGATCATTAATAACACAAATGAACCTATCGAAGAATGCTGTGGAAAACGCGGCTATTCTAATCGTTGATTATCAACAATTCACGTTTTATTTTATTTTACGATGAATACTGTAATTTATTCATATGAGTGAATTTTAAATTCACGTTATTTTGGCACTTGAAATTTTAAGCTAAAAGCAAGTAATTGAGCTTGTGCTTGCGCTAAAGTGGCAGGAATAAATTTGATTTGTTCACCCGGTCGTTTTTGACTTAATCGAAATAAATCGGTTTGTATCACTGTGCCTAAGGTTGGATAGCCACCAATGGTTTGTCGTTCTTTCATTAAGACTATTGGTTGGCCATCAGGTGGTAATTGTATTGTGCCAAAATTGGTAGGTTTAGACAGCGTGTTTTTAGCCTTATCTAACGTAAGCGCATCACCAGTTAAACGATAACCCATACGATTACTTTGGGGGGTAATGAAATAATCTTGTGCAAGAAATTGTTGTTTAACACTCATCTTTAAATGTTGCCAAAGTTGACTTGGTAAAAAACGCAAAATAAGTTGTTCTGAACGATGAAAATTATGATTAAGGTGATTTTTTTGTGTGAATTTTTCTGCCAAGGGAGTTTCATCAGCCCGAAATGATAGTTCGCTACCGGCTGTTAATTTTGCTTCAGTAAAGCCCAAGGCATTCTCATTTACAGTTTGCGAAGCACTATTAAGCCAATTTTTGGCTAAAAAGCCTCCTTTAACGGCGAGGTAGCTATAAACTTGTGTTTTCGGAGAGCCTAAATGTAATTCATCACCTTGCGATAAAGTAAACACCTGATTATTGTTAATAGCGAGCTGCTCGCCATGTTTTAGTCTTACCTGCGCTTGACAATCTGCTCCGGTAATCACTAATTGACAACTTGCATTGGCCACTAGTGACAACTGGCCTAATGTCACTTCAATAGCGGCAGGAGTGTTATTTTTATTTGTCGATGTTTGCTCAATGCCTGCATTACCAATAAGCTGATTCGCTAATAAATAACTATATTCATCTGCTGCACCACTGCCACTAAAGCCAAGGTGTTGGGCTGTATTTCTCCCTAAATCTTGAAAGGTGGCGTAGCCTGTTAATCGACTGATAGTTAAAGATGGCATCAATGCTTCTTCTCTATAAAAGGAGGTTGTCCTGCTAACTCAAGGTAGGTTGTTTTATCAATTTCAATAAACTTAATTTGCTGGCCAACGTTAATTAAAGGAGTAAAAGTCTCTTGGTTTTGTTGATAAAGTTCGACAGGTGTTTGACCAATAATATGCCAGCCTCCGGGACTTGAATTAGGATAAACGGCTGTTTGTTGTTCGGCAATTGCTACGGCACCTTTCGGGACTGTTAATCTAGGTGTTGCTTTTCTGGGTAAAACGAGTTGTTTATTTAATGTGCCTAAATAGCAAAAACCTGGCGTGAACCCCAGCGCGTATGAACGGTATATTTGCTGACTGTGCAATTTAATTACTTCATTTGTGGAAAGCTGGCACTGTTTCGCGACGTTGGATAAATCCCAACCAGCTTCTTCACCATAATAAACCGGTATTTCGATAGTCACTGACGCTTCTTGCCGCGCTATGTCGGTATTTAATACGAGCTCGATACAATCATAAATGCGCTTTTTTAGTTGATGAAAACTGATTTTATTAAAGCAGTAATAAAGCATGATTGAGTTGTAGCTAACAATCGATTCCGTAATGAAAGGGGTGCTAGCGCTGTTTAATTCGCCATTTATTTGCGCTAACGTTTTTAAGATCTGCTTATGTTGAATTGGACAAATTTTTTCCGGCCAAGTGATCAACACACTATTTTCACTACTCGGATCAATATTAACCTTGTTCATTGAGCAACTTTCTTAGGGCACGAATCAATGCAAGTGCCGCATCATTGTCACCATGAACGCATAAACTATCGACATGTAAAGTAAGTTTATTGCCGTCAATACTGGTTAATTGTTGATGTTTGATCAATTGTGATATTTGAGCAATTACTTTGTCTGATTGATGCAATACTGCGCCAGTTTGTGAGCGAGGCACTAATAAGCCATTGCTTTGGTATGCTCTATCGGCAAACGCTTCGAATAACATTGTTATGCCATATTGATTGGCAATTGTTTGATATTGTCCCGTATCGGGTAAAGCTTGGATCATTAAGGGGAGTTTTACTTCTAATTGTGAGAGGGTTTTGCAGACGGTTTCAAAAATAGATAACTCTTTCATCATATCATTATATAAAGCACCATGTGGTTTTACATAACTTAATTGACTTTGCTGCAGGTTACATATCTCACTTAGGGTATTGATTTGCTCTAATAAACTTGTTTGTAATTCGGATGCTTCAATGACCATAGACAAACGACCAAAGTTAGCTTTATCAGGGTAGCTCGGGTGAGCGCCAATCATTACATGATTTTTTTTGGCCAGTTTTACCGTATTGATCATACTTTGTTGATCTCCAGCATGGCCACCGCAGGCTATATTAGCTTGGTCAATCATGGGCATGATTAACGCGTCATTATTTTCGGTCTCGGTTAATTCACCTAAATCACAATTTAACTTTAACATGAAGAGGTCACTTTTATTTTCTGCTTACGTTGTTGAATTAGCTTGAGCTAACAACTAGATCAGATTGCGGAATACTGCTACAAGCTAGCACATAACCTTGCGCTTTTTCGTCATCGGTTAAGCCATCATCAGCGAGTTGTTTTACATTGCCTGAGTCTAATTTTATTTTGCAACGACCACACATGCCACCTCGACAGGAATACGGTAGTATTAAGCCTGCGGCTTCACCTTGATCTAAAATAGGCTCAAGGGTATTGCCTTTATGCTTTTTATTCCATGAATCAAAATTTATATTTACTTTTTTAGGGATAATACTTTCTGAAATAGCCGCTTCATTCACTGTTGTATTCTCTTCTTTTATGACTTTTTTACTTCCTTTCTGCTCAGAAACAAAATGAAGCGGTGATTGGTAACTTACTATTGTAACGGTATCGCCTTGCTTTATATGGCCTTTATTCAAAGGAATGATATTTTGCCCAAACATCACATCACCTTTTTCAACTTGACGATAGGATTTTAGGGTTGATAATGGCTCTTGATTTGGATGCTTTTCAGCCTTGTCTGGGTCTATCGTCGTAAAAACACATCGACTACATGGTTTAACTATCTCAAATTCAACGTCACCAATACGAATGCGTTGCCAGCCATCTTCGGCAAAAGCTTGCGTGTCGTTAACAACAATATTAGGTCTAAATTGTGCCATGGTGACACTAGCATGTTCATCATATCGCGCGGTTAACCGGCTATTTAAATCAAGTAAGGAGGCTTGTGAAATCAAAAGTAGTGGGTAACCGTCCGCAAAGCCTACTTGATTGTCACTATTTTTAACTTTACGTGATGATTTATCGGCGAAAAAATGCAATTGGCAGGGTAAGTTCAAATATTGGCTAAACCATTTGTCATAGCTTTGATGACAATATAAAGCATTGATATCATCTTTCCATACCGTAATAGAGTGATATTGCTCACTAAAGTTTTTAAAAATAATTTCCAGCTGCGGCATATTAGGGGCCGTTAATATCAAGCCCTCAGGAGTTAAATAACATTGGATTAAACATAGGGTAGGTTGAGTACGTGCCGTAATAAATTGTCCGTTAAGATCAGTGATCACAAAACGTCGATCAAAACTAAGGCCAAAGTCATCAACCCAACTTTTTGATAACGCAATTCCTGCAGCAGATTTTATCGGATAAATATGAAGTGATTGTACAATAGGAGAAGTCACAAATTTCCTTACCGTAAAGCGTTGAATGAACAAACTAGCAAAATGAATCGTTAAAAAATAGCCATCAATCGATACAAATTATTATTTTAGCACTTTTAAATGATTAACTTATGGTAACAATTGTGTTTTTTCAACGTGATTTGGGTATATTAGCGAGATAAAGGTACATCCTTAGATATTGTACCAATAAATTGAGTGATAAAAGCGTTTTAGGAAAGTTATGCATCTTCATATTTTAGGTATTTGTGGCACATTTATGGGCGGAATAGCCGCCATTGCAAAACAATTAGGGCATCGTGTTTCTGGTTGTGACGCGAATGTTTATCCACCGATGAGTACACAGCTAGAACAATTAGGCATTGAATTAAAACAAGGTTATTTAGTTGAACATTTAGATGATGAGCCTGACTTAGTCATAATTGGTAATGCCATGGCGCGCGGCAATGTGATGGTTGAACATGTGTTAGATCGAAATATTCCTTATATTTCTGGTCCACAATGGTTGCTTGAAAACGTTTTAAAAGATCGCTGGGTGTTAGCGGTTTCGGGTACTCATGGTAAAACAACCACCAGTTCAATGCTTACTTGGATATTAGAGTATGCGCACATGAAGCCGGGCTTTTTAATAGGCGGCGTTCCACAAAACTTTGATTGTTCAGCACGTTTAGGGGATGCGCCGTTCTTTGTCATTGAAGCGGATGAATACGACACGGCATTTTTCGATAAACGTTCTAAATTCGTTCATTATCGACCACGTACTTTAGTGATCAATAATATGGAGTTTGATCACGCTGATATTTTTAATGACTTGAGTGATATTCAACGCCAATTCCATCATTTAATAAGAATGGTGCCAAGTAATGGATTAGTTATTCACCCACAAAATGAGCATGCAATTGCTGAGACCTTAACGCAAGGTTGCTGGACACCAGTAGAAGTGAGTACCGATCAAGAGCATTTAGCCCAAGGTTGGCATGCTGAAAAGTTAATTGCCGATGGCAGTGAATTTAATGTTCGCTTTAAAGGTGAATTACAAGGCACAGTAAAATGGTCGTTAATTGGCGACTTTAATGTTGATAACGGCTTAATGGCTATCGCCGCTGCACGACATGCTGGAGTTCCTGCTCATGTTGCCATTGATGCACTTGCTGAATTTGTTAATACCAAACGTCGCTTAGAACTTAGGGGCGAAGTGAATGGTATTCGAATATTCGATGATTTTGCGCATCACCCAACGGCTATTAGCAAAACATTAGCGGGTTTGCGAGCAAACGTTGCTGTAAAAAATGGCGAGCAAAGTAGCGTAAGTGCAAAACAGACGCATCGAATAGTTGCTGTGTTAGAGCCTAGGTCAAACACTATGAAGTCTGGTGTTCATAAAGATACTTTAGCAGCGTCATTAAATGAAGCCGATGCTGTTTATGTTTTTCAAGGTGATAAAGTACAATGGTCAGTTGAGGCATTAATTGCCGATTGTCAGCAACCTTGTTATGTCAACGACAATTTGAATGAGTTTATCGAGCAAATCATAAGTGATTCTCAAGAAGGTGATACTATTGTAGTAATGAGTAATGGTGGCTTTGGTGGCATTCACGACAAATTGTTAGCTGGTTTAACGAAGAGAAAGTAGGAAATAAGCATGAGTGATTTTAACGAAAAAATAACTATTGCGATCACTGGCGCTTCAGGCTCTTTATATGCGTTACGACTTATCGAATGTTTAGTCGCTGCTGATCATCAACTATATATTCTTTGCTCCAGTGCAGCCCGAGTGGTATTTGATACCGAAGTTGGTTTAAAACTACCCAGTTCACCTGATTCGGCAGGAAAAATATTAACCGAAAAATTTAATGCCAAAGAAGGTCAAATTACGTTTTTTGGTAAGGAGCAATGGTTTTCTCCGGTTGCTTCGGGTTCGGCAGCTCCGAAAAAAATGGTGGTATGTCCTTGTTCAACTGGAACACTTGCCGCGATAAGTCAAGGAATGAGCGATAATTTAATTGAACGAGCAGCCGATGTAGTGATTAAAGAAAGAGGACAGTTAATTTTAGTTCCGCGAGAAACGCCTTTTTCGACCATCCATTTACAAAATATGCTGAGTTTATCGCAAATGGGCGTCACTATTATGCCTGCCGCGCCGGGATTTTATCATAACCCTGAATCCATCAATGATTTAATTGATTTTATGGTTGGCAGATTATTAGATCACCTGAACATAGAGCAAAAAATTATGCCGCGTTGGGGTTATCAGAAATAGGTCCAATATTTTTACGTTTATTCTAACTTTTCGTATTTAATATAATAAAAAAGCCCCAATAAGGGGCTTTGTTATTTTATTAATTACTAACTATTATAAAATTAAATCGCCACCCGATAATACTGCACCATTCAAATCAATTGATAAGTCAGCTAAACCGTCACCGTCTACATCGCCTGAAAGTACACCATCTGCAAAACGAAGCTCACCAGCTAGATTAGAGAACTCTGTATCATTTACAAATGTAAAGCTTACACCTGTTGCGATTAGATCTATAACATCTTCACCAGTAGTGAAATCAGCAATAACGTCACCAGATTCAATGTTTGAAAATACAAATGTATCTGCACCTTCACCACCGTTATAGGTATCTGCGCCAGCAAAGCCATTTAAGACATCATCACCACCGTTACCTGTTAAAACGTTTGCAACCTGGTTACCTTTTAAATAATCTCTCTCACTTGAACCAATGGCATTTTCAATGATAGTGCCGTAGGCAATTGAAATATTGTCATGAGATGTAACACCTAGTCCGCTTACACCTGTTTCAATAGCAAGAAAGCCTTCGTGTGCAGATGTCGTCAAATCTTGCCAAAATGCACTGGTACCAGGGGTAACAGGGCCAACTGATGCACCTGCATCAGCTATTGCTTGTCGTCTAGCGTTAATAACATCATCACTTGGCACTGAAGCAGCACCTGAGCTGAAAGATCCTGATTCTAAATCAATAAATACACTAGCATTTGCACCTGACATATCAAGAGTGTCATTTCCGCCAGCATCATAAATTGTTAGATATGGAAAGTAATTTTTTGTAAAATCAAATACATCTCTACCAGCCGTTGAATTCCAACCATAAGTTGTATCATCTGCGCGAGTTGTAGGATCTGCACCATACGCTTGATGAGCGGCAAGGACGTCATGTACTAGCGGTGTTTGTGCGTTGTTGTAAAAGCCAGTAGACCAATCAACTATACCAAAAGCGAATGGTTGATTTGATGTTTCTTGGTCGCCCCAATAAGACATAATCGCATACTGAGTACTGTCTTGAGCATATTCCGCTTGATCAGCATAAGTTGTTGCGCCAGAACCGTTGTAGGCACCAGGATGACTTAACCCTAGCGTATGGCCAATTTCATGAATGACAGTAGTTGCACCGTAACCACCAAAACCTAACCAATTGTTTGTCCAGTTAATTGCAGGGGTTGCAACAAATACATCACCAAAGAATTTCCAACCTTTAGCCTTAGTAAAGCCGTATTCCGGGTAGTAGGCATAAGCTTGCCCTGGATCATCACTATTAGCGAATTGGATATCAGCACCTTTAGAACCACGCTCTATAAAACTCGGGGCAATTATATCATCCCAAAGTTGAATGCTTTCACGGGTACTTTCTTTCTGAGATTCTGAAAAACCACTTAGGCCTTCACCTGCTGTAAAGCCATATTTTGGATTGTTATATAAACCCGTTAGGCCATTTCCTTTAGGAAAATTATAAGTAATTTTTCCACCATTGGCCGAATTTAAATAACCTGTCCAAATTTGATTAATGACTTGAGGTAAATCAGCTATAACCTTACCGTTATAATAATAACCTGCATACTTATCGATACTCATATGCTCAGGTTGTACAGTTGTTAAGTTTGCTTCTAACTGTGATTGTTCTTTATTTATTACATCAGCTGTACTTGACGCCGTAGCTAAAGTTGTGCCCATTGCGATACAAACAGCAAGTCGTTTTTTCATTATTTTTTTTATCATGCTCTTCTTCTCTGTCGAATGAATTGAATATTGTAATTTACACTTTAACACTACTAGATTGTGAATTAGTTGTAAATAAAACGTGAAGTCGAGAAATTTTATAAGGAATTATAAACTGACTTGCCATCCATATTTTTAAAAATTAATTTATATTCTTTAATATAAATAATTTTAGCTTTAAAACTAAGAGGCAACTTTAGAAATGATTTCTGTATTATTTGATGTTTTTTTGCAGAATGCTCTTCTGTACCTAATAACACTCTTATTAGATTAGCTTTTATAAACAAAGGGGACTTAACTTGTTTAAAATGTATTTTATCGAAACACACTTTATTCTGTAGTTAAAGTGTGCTTTATTATCTTATCTAAAAATTGTATACAATTATTCATTTTTACTCAGTTATTTAACAATAAGCACTTAAAACAATAGGTACAACAAGCATGCCTCATACTTTTAATACAAAAAAAAGAAGACAAATTAAAACGTTAGCACTTTCTGTCGCTTTAGTATTTTCAGCGTCTAGCTCTGCTTTCTATGATGAAGAAAGTAAACCTGAAAAATGGTCTGTTAATGATCCGCAAGGCATTTTTAAAACAGCCAATATTGATGTGACTCAGGGCACATGGATGAACGTCGATGTGAGTCCTGATGGGAAAAATATCGTGTTTGATTTATTAGGCGATATTTATACGATGCCGATCAGCGGCGGAGAAGCTAAAGCGTTAATGACCGATATTGCCTGGCAGATGCAACCTCGTTTTAGTCCTGATGGCAAGCATATCGCTTTTACGTCTGACGAAGATGGCGGCGATAATTTATGGATCATGAAAGCCGATGGTAGTGAAGGAAAAGCGGTGAGCTCAGAAACCTTTCGCTTATTAAATAGTCCTGCATGGTCACCTGATGGTAATTACCTAGTCGGCCGCAAACACTATACCGGTTCACGCTCATTAGGTGCGGGCGAAGTATGGCTGTATCATAAAACGGGCGGTAGTGGCGTGATGTTAACTAAACGTCCAAATGAACAAAAAGATTTAGGTGAGCCTGCGTTTTCTCATGATGGAAAATATGTGTATTTTTCACAAGACGCAACGCCAGGAAAAACTTTTCATTACAGTAAAGATTCTGAAAAAGGCATTTATAAAATTAAACGTCTTGAGTTAGCTACGGGTGAAATTGACGTTATTGTTTCAGGTAAAGGTGGTGCGATTCGACCTGTACCATCACCTGACGGTAAATATCTTGCTTATGTTAGTCGTGATGATTTTCAGTCAAATTTATATTTATATGATTTAAAAAGTGGTGAAGAGCGTAAAATTTTCACCGGATTAGACCGTGATATGCAAGAAACTTGGGCAATACATGGTGTCTATCCAAACATGGCGTGGTTACCTGAAAGCGAAGGGATGGTGTTTTGGGCTGGCGGCAATATCAATAAATTGGATATAGAAACGGGTAAAAGCTCAGTGATCCCATTTCATGTTAAAACGACAAAGAAAATCCAAACCAACTTACGTTTCCAGCAAGATATTGACCAAGACAATGTTGATATAAAAATGTTGCGCGATGTTGAGGTGTCTCCCGACGGTAGAAAAGTGGTTTTTGAATCCTTAGGTCATATTTATATACAGAGCATTGCTAAAGGTAAAACAACAGGAAAAGCAAAACGGTTAACGAGACAGAAAGATCATTTTGAATTAAATCCAAGCTTCTCACGAGATGGTAGAAAAGTAGTGTTTGCTACTTGGGATGATAATAAATTAGGTGCAATCCGCGTGGTATCAACACGTGGTGGTAAAGGGAAAGTGATCACGGATGAACCAGGCAAATACATTGAACCTAGTTTCTCGCCAGATGGTAAAACCGTGGTGTATCGTAAAGTTTCGGGCGGCGCTATTTTAGATCCTAAATGGGGTTTAAATGCGGGTATTTATACCGTTGCCACGAAAGGCGGCAAAGCTCGTTTAATTACTGAATCTGGAGTTAAACCACACTTTGATGCGAATAACGATCATATTTACTTGATCCAACAAGGTAAAAAAACACAGTTAGTTAAAGTCAATTTAGCGGATAAGAAAACACAGGCGTTATATCAAGGTAAATTCGCGACCGAATATCAAGTATCTCCAGATGGCAAACATTTAGCGTTTGCAGAGCGATTTAAGGTCTTTGTTACACCTTTTGTAGAACGTGGAGATGTTATAGATACAGGGCCGGGTGCAAATAACTTACCTGTAGAACAATTATCCGTTAGAGCCGGCGAAGGTATTAATTGGAATGGTGATTCTGATCAATTGTATTGGAGTTTAGGGGCCGATTTATATCAAGCTTCTGTCAATGGCTTATTTGAATTTAACGGACAAGCTGATTCTGAAAATAAACAGTCCGAGCCAGTGGTTACTCACTTAGGGTTTAAGAAAAAAGCAGATAAGCCTGCAGGTGTTGTCGCCTTTGTTGGTGGTAAAGTGATCACTATGGAAGGTGAACATGTAATTGATAATGGCGTTGTCGTCGTGAACGGAAATAAAATCTCTGCAATTGGTGCGAAGGGTAGCGTGGAAATACCTAGTGATGCCAAGGTGGTAGATATTACCGGAAAATCTATTATGCCAGGTATTATCGATGCCCATGCACATGGTCCACAAGGCAGCAGTGAAATTATCCCAGAGCAAAACTGGGAAAACTATGCAGGTTTAGCCTTAGGTGTAACAACAATTCATGATCCATCCAATGACACCACTGAATTTTTTGCGGCAAGTGAAATGCAAAAAACCGGTCAAATTGTTGCGCCACGGTTATTTTCAACCGGTACTATTTTATATGGTGCAACGGTTGCAGGTTATACTGCGCATGTTGATAAACTTGATGACGCGAAATTTCATGTTGAGCGTTTAAAGAAAGTAGGTGCCTTCTCCGTTAAAAGTTATAACCAACCGCGTAGAAACCAACGTCAGCAGTTTATTCAAGCGGCACGTGAAGCAAAAATGATGGTAGTGCCAGAAGGTGGTTCGTTATTGCAACATGACTTAACTATGCTGATTGATGGCCATACAACGTTAGAACATTCTATTCCGACGGCCGTAATATATGATGATGTTAAGCAACTATGGTCGCAATCTGACATGGCTTATACGCCAACTATGGGCGTTGCTTTTGGTGGTATTGCCGGTGAAAACTATTGGTATGACACCACTGACGTGTGGAAACATCCCCGATTAAGTCAATATGTGCCGAGTGAAATTTTAGATCCGCGTTCTATGCGTCGTCCTAAAGCACCACATCATCACTATAATCATATTAACGTTGCGACGGTTGCTACTGAGCTGCAAAATTTAGGAGCCATCGTAAACTCAGGTGGCCACGGACAACGTGAAGGCTTAGCCATGCACTGGGAAATGTGGATGATGGCACAAGGTGGCATGACGCCTCTTCAAGCACTAGGCACTGCCACAATTAACCCCGCAAGAACTTTAGGGTTAGATAGCCAAATTGGTTCACTTAAAGTGGGTAAATTAGCGGATATGATTGTTGTTGATGGTGACATTACCCAAGATATTCGTTTATCGGATCGCATAATATATACCATGGTAAATGGTCGTTTATATAACAGCGAAACCATGAACGAAGTAGGTAACTATGATAATAAGCGTAATAAATTTTACTTTGAACAGTAATATTTACCCTTAGTTATTTAATGCTATACATAAAAAACTCGTAGTCTGAGCCAAAATTTTTGGAAAAGAGTACGAGTTTTTTTATGGGAGATATTTTCTTAAATTTTAGGCAAAAAAAAGCATTTGCTTGAATTCAAACAAATGCATTATAAAAACATGAAATACTATGGGAGATAACACTTCTGTATAGTAAGAGCAGGGTTTTCTGAATTAGTTCAAATTAATTTAAAATAAAAATAAATAATTTATTTTTAATTATTGGTAGCTATTACTATTAAGAAGCAATGATAAAAAATTGTCAATTTTTGATGGTTCAGGCAATAAAAAAGCCTTACAAAAGAAATACTCAAATATATACTAAGTCTTTGTTATATAAATACTTAAAGTTAATTTTATTTTCTGGGGATGCACTGGGGCTGCTTGGTTTGTGTATGCATACATAGTTTTACTTTCTAATAAGCTGTTATCAGAAGTTAAAACGAGTAACAGCGTATTATACATCAATGCAAAATATAATTTTAGTAGTGTTCTATTTCCATAGCTTAAACAAAATCAACAGGTCGGGCATCAAACATAAAAGCTGTAACTACTAGAGAATATTTTGTCACAATCAATTTAGCACTTTTATATCAGTAATACTAAAACGACTAAGTTCATTTTCAGTATAAAACTCTGAGGTTGTACCAGATACTTTGTAATCAGTACTATTAAGATAAGGGTTAGTAAACTCAATTCCATTGAACACAACATCACGCACCCAGTTGTATTTATTTTGCAATAACTCACTATGCTGCATTCTGTCTCTAAAATATTCAGGCAGTAAAATGTAAGATGTTATAGATTCTGCAACATCTTCCCAAGATCTATAACTATTATTTGCATTACCTAAACCAGATGCATATCTGCTAACAAAGTCCTTAACATCTTGATTTCCATAATCTTCAGAAGCAAAAACAAAAGGATTTATTGAGCTATTCATATAATCAATTAGTTTATCTGAGCAAACTTCTTTTCGATCATAGATAGGATGCATATATTCGCTATCTCCAGATCTAGCATCTAGATCATGCACCATTTCATGTATTAATACACTCACATAGGAAAAAGTGCTAGAAACAGTTTCATCATATGGATGTTCATCCGCTCTAATAGCAGAGCGCTTTTGAGAGTCAAAGCTAAACAACTCTGGTGTTTGTATTATTATTTCATCTAGAAAGACTGGATTGTTCTTGCAAGACCCTGAAGACACTCCCATGTCAATTAAAGCGCCACACATTTGAGGTACTAAGTTGGCAATTAAGCACTCATTAGTATGCTTTTGATATTGAGTGATTCCAGAGTTAATTAAGTCAAAAATCGATGAAAATAAGTGGGCAGCAAAAGTTTGAGAAAGGTTGTCAGCAAAGTTAGGTCCTGATATATCCATATAATTTGGTAGTTTATCTGATTTGGTTGCTATAACAGGTTCAATAGCAGCTAATTTTTCATCAATTTCACGTAATTTTGTTGAATCAACCGTCTCTCCAGTATTAATGCCGTGCTTTTCATAACCAAGTAATCGTAATGCTTGAATGATACGCCAACGAAGTCCAAATTCTGCTGGAAGTGGATAGATATCTAATGGTAGTTGTACAGTTGCGTTACCTTGAAGAACTTGTTCTGCTTCTTCATCCCCGCAAAACCACGCACTGTTAATATAGCCATCATTACAACCTTTAAGTACTGTTATTTCTACAATATCGGGAAGACTATCTTTATTTCCATCATTCACTATAAGTTGAAACAACAATTTTTCATCAGCTAAGACTATTGGTATTGTAATTTGTGGCTGCTCGGAACTTGGGTTTTGTATTGAAACATTAGTCCCTGAAGAGACAAGAGACCAAGCATAGGTTATCGTTTCGCCTTCTGGATCTAGAGAATTAGTGCCATTCAATGAAATAATTGTCCCTTTTTGAACAGATTTATTATCTCCAGCATTTGCTACAGGTAGCTGATTTAAGTGAATTACTGTGATATCCACTGCGTCACTTGCTATAACGCCATCATTATCAGTAACAATAAGCTGGAAAGTTAATATTTCATCAGATGTGATATCAGGAGCAACAAAGGTAGCTATTGATGTATCAGAATTTGTTAATTCTACAACTGTTCCTGCAGTTTGTGACCAACTATAAGTTGTTATGCTTCCATCCGCATCCGTCCCTGAACCAATTAATGACACTTCAACTAATTCATCAATGGTTTGATCTACTCCTGCATCTGCTACGGGTAACTGGTTGACTCTAGTAATGCTGATATCTACAGTATCATTTGCTGTCCCCCCATCATTATCAGTAACAGTAAGCTGGAAAGTTAATATTTCATCGGATGTGATATCAGGAGCAACGAAGGTAGCTGTTGATCTATCAGAATTTGTTAATTCTACAACTGTTCCTGCTGTTTGTGACCAGCTGTAACTTACTATGTTTCCATCCACATCAGTCCCCGAACCAATTAATGATACTTCAACTAATTCATCAATAGTTTGAGCTATTCCTGCATCTGCTACAGGAGATATGTTTTGAATTGGTTTCGTGGTGTTTGCAGAGCCTGAACCTCCACCACCGCAAGCCGAAAGTAATGCACTTAAAAATACAGTGATTAAGTATAGGTGAAACTTAGACATAGTTTAAAATCCATTTATATTTATTTTTAATTGAGTAAGAGCTTCCCCTCTCTTTATTCTTCTTATCATAACCCATTGTTAATTAAGTGTGAATAAAACATAAGTACATTTACTTGGTACAGTTATTTACAGAACTCCAAGTAAAACCATTTTTTCACAATCAGTGATTGTTTAACTAAAGCATTATTTTATTGAAATTGTATTTAGGAAGGTAAGCCTTAAGGCTAATATGAGGCTAAAGCCTCGTTCTGCTGTTTGAAAAATATATAAACCTAGTTAAATAGGGCTGTAGGTATATTTAGGGCTTTAGCCTTAAGCTTAAGCAGCAGCTCTTTCTATTTGCCACGTGAAAAGTCGGGTTATAAACGCTTTGCCGTTGCATACAAGTCCCTTAACTTTCATGATGAATACACCCTCGTTTTAATTAAATTTTTTATGTTTATCCCATCGACATTAAACTAATTCCTATCAAAACGTGTCGACTTTTTTAACTTTTATAAACATGTTGCCTTTACATGTTGATGGTATAGACATATGCTTAATTCGTGTCGATAAAAACGGAAAACATAAATATGACTTGGCGAGCGGATCTTCCATTTAATGAAATGCCCACACTACCACTAAGTGTAGATGTGACAGAAAACATAGCTATTTTGAAAGCGTGTATTCCTGCTCGTGCTGCGTTAGCTGAACTTAAACAGGCGGGTGATTTACTTCCTAATCAAGGTTTATTGATTAATTTATTACCCTTGCTTGAAGCGAAAGACAGTTCTGAAATTGAAAACATTGTCACTACATCAGATAAATTATTTCAGTATGCACAAGAAGACAGCCATGCTGATCAAGCAACTAAAGAAGCGTTACGTTATAGAACTGCTTTATATCAAGGTTATAAGCAATTAAAGCAACGCCCACTTTGCACTAATACAGCAGTTGAAATATGTAGCACAATAAAATCAGCACAAATGGATATTAGAAAAGTGCCTGGTACAACGTTAAGTAATCAAGCAACGGGTGAAATAATTTATACACCGCCAGTAGGCGAACAAGTGATAAGGGAATTACTGGCTAATTGGGAGGTATTTCTTCATACAGAGGACGATATTGATCCACTGGTAAAAATGGCTATCAGTCATTATCAATTTGAAGCTATTCATCCTTTTATTGATGGTAACGGTAGAACAGGACGTGTACTTAATATTTTATACTTAATAGATCAAAATTTATTAACGTTACCTATCCTGTATTTAAGTCATTATATTGTGCAAAACAAAGCTGATTATTATCAATTATTACGTGGTGTTACTCAAAATGGTGATTGGCAACCGTGGATACTTTATATACTTAAAGCTGTTGAAGAAACAGCAAAATGGACAACAGATAAGATTTCCGCTGTGCGTGAACTGATTGAGCATACAACTAAGTATATCCGTGAACAGTTACCTAAAATTTATACTTATGAATTGGTTAAAGTTATTTTTGAGCAACCTTATTGTCGCATTAGTAATTTAGTTGATAGTGACATAGCGAAAAGACAAACCGCGTCGGTTTATCTTAAACAACTTTGTGATATTGGCGTTTTAACTGAAATTAAAGAGGGTAAAGAAAAGTTATTTGTTCATCCTAAACTTGTTCAGCTAATGACCTGTGAAACTAATGACTTTGAAAACTATTTGTAAATTTAAAGCATATTTAGGCTAAGTTCAAAGCACTCAAAGATTAAATATTCAATGCATCCACATTATTTTAGGCAATAAAAAAGCCTTACAAAAGTAAGGCTTGAAATGCTCGCTGTATGGTCTAGTTTTACTAGCTTCTTCTTAGTTTTATCTTTTTATTATTATTCTTTTCCGTTAGCGCGGGACAATTTATAGCAAACAGATTTTACCCTTGCAACAACTTTATTAGAGCATTTATACCACGAGTTTATTCGTATTTCTGATTAAAAAACAAACGTTATATTTTTGTTAAAACTAAGTTCATGATTGGTAAAGAAGTTATTTAGTAAAATTCTATTTGTTAACGCGTTATTTTGGATGTTTTGATTTAGAACATAGATCAAAAAAATTCACAATGGTAGAATGCGCGCACTTGATTTAATGGAAACCATTCATGACTGAATTAAAAAACGATACTTATTTACGCGCGTTAATGCGTCAGCCTGTAGATTACACTCCTGTATGGATGATGCGACAAGCAGGTCGTTATTTACCTGAATATAAAGAAGTACGTAAAGATGCTGGCGATTTTATGGCGCTATGCCGTAATACTGAACTTGCCACCGAAGTCACCATTCAACCTCTTCGCCGTTTTGAGTTAGATGCAGCAATTTTATTCAGTGATATTTTAACGATTCCAGACGCCATGGGATTAGGTTTATATTTTGAAACGGGAGAAGGGCCAAAGTTTGAGCGTCCTATAACGTGTAAAGCTGACGTAGAAAAAATTGGTCATCCAGATCCAGAAGGCGAGTTGCAATATGTAATGAATGCTGTTCGTTCTATTCGTAAAGAACTAAAAGGGCGAGTGCCATTAATTGGTTTCTCAGGTAGTCCGTGGACATTAGCAACTTATATGGTTGAAGGTGGTAGTTCTAAAGCATTTACCAAGATTAAAAAAATGATGTTTGCAGAGCCTCAAACGCTCCATTTGCTTTTAGATAAATTAGCGGACTCGGTTATTTCTTACTTGAACGCTCAAATTGCTGCAGGTGCTCAGTCCGTCATGGTATTCGATACTTGGGGTGGAGTTTTATCACCACGTGACTATAAAGACTTCTCATTGCAATATATGGCTAAGATTGTTGATGGCTTAACGCGTGAAAACGATGGCAGAAAAGTTCCAGTAACTTTGTTTACCAAAAATGGTGGCATGTGGTTAGAAAGCATCGCGGCAACAGGTTGTGATGGGGTTGGCCTTGATTGGACAATTGATATTGCTAACGCGAAAGCGCG
Organism: Thalassotalea castellviae; assembly: GCF_031846185.1. NCBI lineage: Bacteria > Pseudomonadati > Pseudomonadota > Gammaproteobacteria > Alteromonadales > Colwelliaceae > Thalassotalea > Thalassotalea castellviae. Next base: position 8,353 of record NZ_JAVRIF010000010.1, on the reverse strand, counting down.
CATTGGTGATAAAGTTGCTTTACAAGGCAATATGGACCCTTCCATGTTGTATGCACCTAAAGCGCGTATTGAAGAAGAAGTTGCAACTATCCTTAAGGGCTTCGGAGAAGGCGGTACAGGCCATGTTTTTAACTTAGGTCACGGTATCCACCCTGATGTAAACCCAGAGCATGCCGGACATTTTATCAAAGCAGTGCGCGAACAAAGTAAGCAGTACCATAAGTAAAAAATCTAACGTAGATATCTTAAAGGAGCTATAGGCTCCTTTTTTTATGTGAGCCAGTTAAATGACGTGTACACTTATGTCAGCAATCAGCATTTAATTGCGATAAATATATGCAGTAATAAGCCGTAGTAGAAAGGAAGATAGTATGATGAAAATAACCGCAAGTTTAGCTTTATTAGCATTCACTTTAATGGGATGTAATCAAGCAGCAGAAAAGCAATCAACAGAAAAGTCTCTTGAAAATACCACCACAGTTGTCACAGACAAGAATGCAGTAACACATGATAAGAAAGTTTCTGGTGTGAAGGATGATGCAATGAAATGGCAGCAGGCAAAAATTAAGTATTTGAATTTTGAGGGAGGTTTTTACGGATTGATCACCCATAGTGGCGATAAACTTTTACCGCTAAATTTAGACAATGCTTTTAAACAAGATGGGGCAGTTGTGAGCATTCAGGGGGAGAAGGTAGAAAATATGATGACAATACAACAATGGGGTAAGCCATATAAAATTACTAACATTAAATTAATAAAAGCAGGGCGTGTCAAAGTACCCGTTAACCAGTAAACGTATTGGTTTGATAAAATAACACGTTATGGATGGGAATTATTCATTTACATTCAGTTTATTGACAACTGAGTGGTTGTTTTAAAAGAGTTAATTGAGCATTATCCCCCGTAAATTGTACTTGATATAACATTTGATATTCTTGTTCAGTTATCTCTTTCACTAAAGTATTGGCAATCAGCGCAGTTAATTGAGGCGTAGTATTGCTATGCCCTACGATCACAGTATTGTTTTTTGCTTGTTTGATCTTACTTGCAAAAGCTTTTAAATCGCGTGGAGAATAACTTTGTACTTGAATATTCAGCTTTTTCGCTAGTGGAGCTGCAGTTTGTTCTGTTCTGACGAATTTTGTGCTGTAGATCGTTTTTATCTTTGCTTGTTCAAGCATAACTGACAGTTGTTCTGCTCGCTTAACTCCACATGGCGTTAAAGGAGGATTTTTCTGCGTCAATACTTTTTCCGCATGTCTGACTAAATACACAGTAAATTGTTGTTCACTATTAGTGTCATTAGCGACGACAGGAGTAGTAAATATTAGAAAACTCATCAAGGTTACTAGTGTAAAAGTAAAAAATTTCATGAGTTTTCCCTAATATTTACCAATTCTAATCACTTATCGTTTTGTTAAAATAAACGATTAAGTCCATTTAATGCGGCTACCCTAAAGGCTTCAGCCATGGTTGGATAATTGAAGGTGGTATTCACAAAGTATTCAATAGTATTACCGCCACCTTTTTGTTGCATGATTGCTTGGCCAATGTGAATAATTTCTGCTGCATTTTCACCAAAACAATGAATCCCTAAAATTTCTTTTGTTTCACGATGAAATAGAATTTTTAATGAACCAACTAAACTATTGGCAATTTGCGCTCGTGCAAGGTGTTTAAACTGAGCACGACCAACTTCATAAGGTATTTTGGCTTCTGTTAATTCTTGTTCTGTTTTACCGACAGAACTAATTTCTGGAATGGTGTAAATACCCGTTGGAATATCAGCAATTAATTTAGCTGTACTTTGTTGATCTATCATTGCATCAGCCGCTAAACGACCTTGATCGTAGGCCGCACTTGCTAAGCTTGGGTAACCAATAACATCGCCCACAGCATAAATATTTTCAACGTCTGTTTGGTAGTGGTCGTTCACTCTAAGCTGACCTCTACCATCAGCTTTTAATCCCGCATTTTCGACTTTTAAGTCAGCAGTATTACCTGTGCGACCATTGGCAAATAACATACAATCTGCCCGCATTTTTTTACCTGACTCTAAATGAACAACAACAGCTTCTTCTGTTTCTTCAACACGCTTAATTTGTTCACCGTGGCGAATTACCACACCATTGTTCCATAAGTGATAACTTAATGAGTCAGACATTTCATCATCAAGGAAGGAAAGTAGACGATCACGCGTATTAATTAAATCTACTTTAACGCCTAAGCCTCTAAATATTGATGCATATTCACTACCTATAACACCTGCACCATAAATGATGATAGAACGTGGGTCATGGGTTAATGATAAAATTGTATCTGAGTCATATACGCGGGAATGCTTAAAGTTAATGTCATCAGGTCGATAAGGACGAGAACCAGTGGCGATAACAATTTGTGCCGCTGTTATTTGTTCAACAGAACCATCACTTTTTAAAATTTGTAAGGTGTTTTTATCTACAAATGACGCTTCACCGACAATGTGTTCCACTCTATTTCTATCATAGAAACCACTGCGCAATTGCACTTGTTTTCTGATCACTGCTGCAGCATGTTGCAAAATATCAGGAAAAGTTAAGTGTTTGGCTTTTTCATGTTGGCGAAATAATGGATTTGAGTTGTATTCTATTAATCGTCTTACACTTTGACGTAATGCCTTTGAAGGGATGGTGCCCCAATGTGTACAACCCCCGCCAACATCCTTATATCGTTCAACAATAGCGACTTTCTTATTTCTTTTTGAAAGTTCCATTGAAGTACCTTCGCCACCAGGGCCGGTACCTATGATGATTGCATCAAAATCGAATGATTGTTTTTTACTTTTTTTGCTTGTTGAAGATGTTTGCTTAGTCAAGACTGTAACCCCAGTTCCTACGGATATAAAAATTTTAGCAGGAAATGGGGATTAGGTAACTAATAAATTGTTTTTTAAGCGAGTTTTTCGATAAAAAATTGCCAACTTTGTTGCTGATCAATTAATCGCTGTTTTAATTCTTTATATTGCGCAACAAGTTCTGAGCGTTCTACGTCTGCGATGAGTTTATCTCGCTTGTTTGCAATTAAGGTTTTTTTGATATCGTAGTAAGCATTTAGTTTATTAATTAAGGCATCGTACTCATGCTGTAAACGTTCAAGTAGTTGTTCCGCGTCAGGGTGCTCACTCAGCTTTTGTTGGCTACGTTTAAGTATCATAGATAATCGTGCTTTCTCTATTTTATCTTCAGGACTTTTCCGTAATTTATAGGTTAAACCAAGATATTCACAGCTTTTAATCAGCCATTTTGTCGGGTCAAATTGCCACCAGCGAATGCCGTTACGATAATCATTTTCAAAGATATGATGAAAATTATGATACCCCTCGCCAAAAGTAAGAAATGCTAAAAACCCGTTATCACGCGCGGTGTTTTTTTCTGTGTAGGTTTGCTTACCCCAAATATGAGCAAGGGAATTGATGAAAAAAGTCGTGTGATGGCTTAATACCAATCGTAAAAATCCAACCAATAGTAGACTGCTGATCACATCGCCATGCCATAAGCCAAACAACAGTGGAATACCAAAGTTAAGGGAAATCGTTAATAACAAATAATGTTTATGTTGCCACATAACAATGGGATCTTTTTGTAAATCCCGCACATTCTCATAATTGGTATATCGATGTGCTTGGTATTCTCTTAGCATCCAACCAATGTGAGAGTACCAAAATCCTCTCTTAGCGGAATAAGGATCGACATCATTATTATCGACATGTTTGTGGTGTACTCGATGATCAGATGACCAATGTAATATACTGTTTTGTAATGCAAAAGCTCCACCTAAAGCGTAGATGATGCGTAATGACCAATGTGCTTGATAAGTTTTATGAGACCATAAACGATGATACCCGGCAGTAATTGACATGCCACAATAAATAAAACACAACAATGCCATGATGATTTCTGCACTATCAAAACCGTGGGTAATTGCTCTATAAGGCACAGCTATTGCTGCAAATAAAAAGGTGATGACGAAAACAGCGACATTCAACCAAATAAGTTTAGGTTTTTTCATGAATCTTCCGGGTAATCTCTAAATAAAACTTTCAGTGTACACGTGTACGCTATTTTAGTTGTCATACCAGATGAGTCAAGTATTAATTCGACTCTTTAACTAAGTTTGAATAATTCATCAGTTTGAAGTTGCTTTTAAGTGCTAGTAATACACTTTAATTTCAGTATCATATTAAAGGTAGTAATAAGCTAAGGTAGAAAAATGAGCGGAATTCGAGCGCAACAAAAAGAAAAAACACGTCGACAATTAATTGATGCTGCATTAGGCCAGTTAAGTGCTGATCGGAGTTTTTCAAGTTTGAGTTTACGAGAAGTCGCGAAAGAAGCGGGGTTAGCGCCAACATCATTTTATCGTCATTTTTCAGATATGGATGAGTTAGGTCTTACTTTAGTTGATGAAGCAGGGTTAACGCTTCGTCAGTTAATGCGTCAAGCACGCCAACGCATTGAAAAAGGTGGTTCTGTCATTCAAATTTCTGTCCGAATTTTTATGGAGTTTATTGAAAGTAACGGCAATATTTTTCGTTTACTTTTACGCGAACGCTCAGGGACATCGCCGGCTTTTCGTGCTGCGGTAAACAGAGAAATTAGCTATTTTACGCTAGAGCTTTGTGATTATTTACAACAGGCTAATAAATTAGATGCTGAAGTTGCGGCATTACAAGCAAATGCGGCTGTTACTATTGTTTTTAGTGCTGGCTCAGATGCGTTAGATGCTGATAAAAAAGACAGAGAACAACTCGCTTATCGCACTATTCAACAGTTACGTTTTATTGCGCGAGGTGCGATGGAGCTTGCGCAGCGCATAGAAACTCCAAAACCTTAAGTCAGTGGTTGTCCTCAAGTCATTATTAACTATGCTGGTTTAGCGTTTTGTTAAAATCACCCCTGTTTCTATATGATGGGTGTACGGAAACTGATCAAACAAGGCCATTTTTTCTATTTTATGGGTTTTAACTAATTCCGTTAAATTATCCTTTAAAGTTTCAGGATTACATGAAATATAAACCACGTGCTTGAATCGACTGACTAACTCAATACTATCAGGGTCTAAGCCAGCCCTTGGCGGATCTACCAAGACACTGTCGTAGTTATAGCTCGTTAAATCAAAGCCTTCTAGGCGACGAAACTTTCTTTCGCCATTCATCGCTTGGCTAAACTCTTCACTCGACATTCTAACAATATCAATATTTGAAATGTTATTTTGAGCGATATTAATTTGTGCTGACTTGACTGACGTTTTGGAGATTTCTGTACCAATGACTCGATCAAAATTTGCTGCAAGGGCAATACTAAAATTACCGTTACCACAATATAACTCAACTAAATCACCACCTTTATCTCTCGTTGCATCTTGCGCCCACGTTAACATCTTTTCATTTACTTTAGCGTTAGGTTGGGTAAAGCTATTTTCAACTTGCTGGTAGATCAATTCTTGACCAGCAACAGTCAATTTTTCGGTAACAAAATCTTGCTCGAGAATGATTTTTTGTTTTTTCGCTCTACCGATAATATTTATCGGACAAATTTTTGCTAATTGTGCTTTCAGCCAGAGTGCTTGTTGCTGCCATTCATCACTTAATTGTTTATGATAAAGTAAACTAATAACTGCTTCACCGCTTAATGTCGCAAGAAAGTCTACTTGAAAAAGGCGTTCTCTTAACATTGGTTTATCGCGAACCATCGTTAATAAGGCTGACATTAGTTCATTAATTAAGGTACAAGCAACAGGGAAATATTCTACTTTAAATTTTTTCTTCGTTGCTTGATCAAACATGATGTAATACAAATCATCACCATCATGCCATACTCTAAATTCCGCTCTTTGGCGATAATTCATCGGCTCTGAAGTAAATATATCAAAGCCAGAAAAGTTAAAATCACGAAATAAAGCTGTCATATTTTCTTGCTTTTCAAGCAATTGCTTATCGTAATTGATTGGATCTATATGACTAAACATGAAATTACCTTAGGTTTGTTATTAATGGCGCACTGAATAAAGAGCGCAGAGTTTAGCGTTCATCAAAATTTTGTCTAGTATAAATATAGCAAGTGAGCAACTTTCATTAAGTTTTTTGCAATTTTGCCGATAACGTTACACACCTATTTTTTGAGATTATGATGATGAATAAAGTAGATAATATAGCTGATGCACAAATACCTCAAAGAAATCATACAACTAAAGCTCATGAACATCATAGGGCTCATCCATTAGAATCGTATCGACAAGAGATATTAGATAATGTGGCGTTGACAGGTAATGGTCCATTAGGGATGAAGGTTGTTCAACACTCGATATCTATGCAGTTTTCATCTAGCAGCCGAGAGATAATCACATCGGAAGAAATTGATGTAATAGAAGAAAATAACACTTCCTTGTTTGATTTTGAAAAAGTCGCGGAAAACGTTTTGAACTTTATTGGTGGAAGAATTCGTTTAGCAAAAGAAGAAGGAAGTTCAAATGATGAGTTAGAAGCTATGTTTAACCAAGCAAGAACTGGGGTGACACGAGGTTTTGAACAAGCGCTTGGTGAATTAGATGAATTAGGTGTGCTTGATGATGAGCTTACAAATGGTATTGAAAAAAGCCGAGGATTAATTTTTCAGGGAATTGATGAGTTAGAACAATCCTATTTTCCAACTAATAACCAAGCTGAAAAATCTGAAGATTCTGAGGTTTCAAAGTTAGACTCTGAAAATATAGTAACGTCCTTGAATACAGAGCTTTACGCATCATCAAAAAGAACAAGTGATCTAGTTATCACCACACTAGATGGCGACAAAGTCAGCATTGCATTTAGTGATATTCAACAAGCAGAAAAAAATGACAGGTATACGAATGACAAAGATCAAGTGGAAAGATTTGAATCTTCAAGTTCTAGCTATCGAACTACGCATTTTAGCTACACGATTGAAGGCGATATTAGTGACGATGAACAACAAGCAATTGCTTCATTAATTAAAGATGTCAATATGTTGCAGAAAGATTTTTTTAAAGGTGATATCGAAAAAGCGTTCGATCACGCTATGAATTTAGGCTTTGATACTGGTCAAATCGCTGAATTTTCCATGGAGTTATATCAGAGTAAAACGACAAAAGTGAGTCAAGCTTATAGCGAAGTGGCAAATGCCGATCAAAAAGTACTGCCAAGTCAAGAGAAGACATTGAGACCATTGATTGACTTCGTGAAGCAACTGCAAGTATTGCAAGATCAAACAGATAGGCTTCTAGAAAATCAAAATGGACAATTTTTCACACTGTTTGAAAAAGTATTCGAAGCTGAGTTTTCTCATTTAGAAAGTTATCAAGAAAATCTACAACAGTTAGAAAAAGTAACAACTCCTTTTATAAAAGAGCCTTCATAAATATAAGCGGCAAGAATTAACTTTAAGTATTGGACCGTCAGCTAACAAAAAGCCGCAAATTATGCGGCTTTTATAATTGAAAATTAATATTTCATCTTATTCATTGTTATCAGATTTCTCTGGACGTTCTTTTGCTTCACGCACTTTTAACGTACGTTGTTGAAATTCAGAGTCGTTTAACTGGCTCACAGCATTATCTGCATCACAGGCTGACATCTCAACAAAACCAAAACCACGTCTTTTACCTGTGTGTTTATCTTTCATTAAGCGTACCGAATGGACATTACCATATTCTGAAAACAATGCTCTTACTGCACCTTCGTTTGCTCGATAAGGTAAATTACCTACATAAAGTGTACTGACTTCACCATCATCTTCTTCAGCTAAACTGCTTTGAGAGCCAAATAAAGAAGTGATAATTGCTGTTATAAAGACGAAAATTGCGATGGATAGAGAAGTGTTTAATAAATTATCAGCGATAAAATAAGCAACAATAGCAAAAATCAACGCGATAATAACGTTTAAAAGTTTCGGAGAGTTCATAAAAGTTTACCTAATTATTATTTTTAAAATATAAATTGCCGTTACATGTTACCCAGCTTTGAATAATGTGCAAGAATAAGTGTAATTTTTATTCAATAGTATCAACCTACTACTTTTAAAAAGTATTATTACTCTCTTCATTCAATTAAATTCTCTATTAACAAACGTCTGATTTTGTTTTATTTTTGGAAAATATTATTTTATGCATCACTTGGCTTTTAATCATATCTACAAAGTATAAGTACAAGTAGCTAATATATAACCATTCATTGCTGAATATTTATGCCCACCACTTAGAATTGTTTTATTTTTAATCGAACAAACAAAAGATCGAAAAAAAGACTTGCAGGTTTGAGATAATTCCCTAAAATGCGCTCCACTTCTTCAGGGAGACCTA